>NZ_JBXXZH010000085.1:0-33086 GCF_059640475.1 Calothrix sp. CBUCES-K 9914 | reverse complement strand
TGAAATTCTTTTCTCCAACTGGTAATCATAGCTTCAGTCCAGTTAATATCATTATTTACATCCTCTTTAGTACGTTTAATCAAATCTCTCACACCTTCAGAAGATTCAGACAATATTATTTTTACAAGTTCTATACATTTTTCAATTCCAGAACCTACAGTAATCATGGTGTATTTATCATTTGGGCGTACTAGAATATTACTCCAATGAGGTTGATTTCTATTGAAGAAGTCATTTTCATCCATTTTAGTAATACTATGACATATGGCATCTAGAGTTGCTTGAATACGATACTCTGAACCTGTCTTAAGTAAAAACTTTGAAACTGCGAAAAAAAGAATTTTTTGCCCTAAGATAGTATATAAGATATTTGAATTGCGTAAGTCTTTTATACCTGCTTTTTGGCTTGGACTTAATTGAGCTTGCTCCGGTTGATTTGGAATATTTATACCTAATTGATTAATTTGTAATACCCAATCTTTAAAGGGTTGTAGGTCAGCAAAGAACCACTTTAGTAAGAATTTTGTACCAATTTCAGGGAGTTTAGGATGAGATTCATAATAATCATCTATAGCTTTATTTCGCTCAATTGGTGAGTTAAAAGATTTATTTAAAGCTTGTTTTTTATAATCTGCCAACAATTCTATAGTACATTGACTAATCAAATCTAGAGTAGTTAAATAAGGTTCTGATTGATTTAAGCTTCTTGTTGTAGAAGACCATTTAATAAATTTATCTTCAAGTACTCCTTCCTCTAAAAGTTTTCTCGGTATTAATGCTGATATTTTACTGTCATCAAGCAATAGCTGAGTTTGTTTATCAATTGACTTTGCTGTTTTATTTATAACTGTAAAGATATTGCGAGTTGCTTTGATTATATCATCTCTTACAGTTTGACTTGAGTTTGAATAACCAACTTTACCTAAATTACCAAATACTAAATAAACAACTGGGATATCAAACGTTTCTTCACAAATATAATTTTCTGCTTTCTCTTGAGTGGTTAACGATTCTTTCCCTGTATGAACATTCCAATATTTTTTTAATGCAAGAAGTCGGTGCTGACCATCAATTACAATTCTAGCTACGTTTTTATACAGCTTTAAGTTAACCCATTTCTCGATAGCTATTCCTTTACTTGTAGCTTTCTCAAAATCCCATAACTCTCTTTGGTCATTTGATTTAGGCAAAAGAACAACTACGATTGAATTAAAAAATCGAATTCCACTATGCGCTAAATATGAAAATATTATAGATATGATTATCGATATAACCCTTATAAAAAATATCACACACTGGTCTTTTTTGGCTAGCCATTCAAAATAAAAAATCATGCTTGGTATGCTAAAACGCTTTGCTTTAAATTAAATGCAGCCTACTGGCGCCTTAATAAATATAGTAGAGACGTGGTTAAGCCTTGAGGGGATACAAGTGGATTACACGTCTCTACCAATATGTATACTAATTAAAGTCTACTGAAGTAGACTTGTGCTATTAGCCTTGGAATTGATTCCAAGGCGGGATATAAATTATGCAGGGTTTGCTTGCATTTTGTTTTGAAGTAAGTTTATGACGGAAGCTTTTTCTAAGATTCCAAGTAGTACACCGTTATCACGTATTACAGCAAGTGCGGATAACTTTTGTTGTTCTAGTAGTTGTACTACATCTAGCAATGATTTATCAGATTCTACAGTGGTAGATGCTTCGATTGGTCGCATTACTTCGCTGATTTGGGTTTCTGACCATAGTGCATTAGGAACCGCGCGCAAGTTATCTACTGATACTGCTCCTACTAATTCTCCTGATACGCCTGTTACTAAGAACCTACGATATTGACCGTTTAATATCTGCTCGTCTGCAAACTCTCTCAAGCTCATGTTTGCTTTGACTATTGGGCTATCTGGAGTGATTGCATCTGCTGCTGTTAGTCCTATTAGTCGTTCTTGTAGCGTTGCAACTCTTGAGGCGTTACCAGCGTTTTGCAATAAGAAGTAACCTATCAATAAGTTCCAAGAGTTGGTAAAGCTACCAAACATGAGTAGGGGAATTAAACCAGAGGCAATTGCTACCCAACCAAATATTTGACCGACTCGACTAGCAAAAACTGTACCTTTATAAGGGTTGCCTGTAATTTTCCAGACGATGGCTTTAAGTATATTTCCACCATCTAGTGGCAAGCCAGGAATTAAGTTAAATAACGCTAATGATAAGTTAACAGACGCTAGCACCACAAGAATGGCAGCGAATGGTCCACTTGCAGAGGCGCCGAAACCAATAGCTGTAAATGTAGCGAATAATAGTAAGCTAACTAAAGGGCCTGCAATTGCAACCCAGAAAGCTGATGCTGGTGTTTTTGATTCTTTTTCTAAGCTCGCTAAACCACCAAATATAAAGAGTGTGATCGACTTTACGTCAATACCTTGGCGTATGGCAACGAAGCTATGTCCCAATTCATGAGCGACGACTGAGGCAAATAATAACAATGCTGTTGTCAATCCTAACAGTGCTGCGACTCCCCCACCTAGGTAAGGAAATTGTGCTGCTAGTCCACTGCTGTAAGTCCAAGTTACTAAACCTAAGATTAAGAACCAGGATGGGTGGATGTAAAAGGGGATGTTAAAGAGGTTACCTATCCGAATTGTTCCATTCATGGCGCCTACCTGTGATTTCGATGTCTCTATGGTAACGAAATGTTAAGCAATTTTAATCTTTGTAACGGTAGTAGTGTCCGTCTGTTAAGGTGTGGTTTTACCTATCAGGGGCTATTCCACAAGAAAAATAAGGATAGAATTTATATATAGATAAAACCTATTAGTGAAGCGAAAATTAAACAATGAAAGTTTTAGTGTCAGTTCTGGCTGTATTGTTCTTGCTAACAACTCCTGCTGTTGGTGTTGAGTATCAGGGGCAGAATATTGATGGTAGAAAGTTTAACGCTAAAGCTTATTATTATGCCACTGGTGGAGTTTACGATGTTCAGGTACGCTTTCAGAAAAGACGAGCAACCATTTATTTTTCTGATGGAAACCAAACAACTATACAGTTGAATCAAAAAGTGATCACTGACTCAAAGGTTATTGAAGGTTTTGGGAAATTAGGACAATATCCGATAAATGATATATTTAGTGTTGGATTAGTGCGTGACAGTGAGTGGACAGGTAGTGGTTTAACGCCGTCAAATCCCCTTGAAGGCTTATGGAGAATTAGTTTAGAAAATTTATAGAGACAATAGGCTGAAACGCTTGCAATGTGTCTTCGATAAATAAAAATTTCCAATTAGTCCCGCTAGTAACTGAACCGTAAATTTGCTTGACTTCATTTCCTTTAGCTTGATTGAACAATTGTGCTGCAACCATTGCTGCAACACATTGACCTAAACCTCCATTAATATCTTCCTTTTTAGCTTCAAAAATAAACATTACAGGCGCCGTAATAAAGAGTTGTTCACGTGACCCACTCAGAATATAATCGCAAAAGCCTTGTAACCCTTTTGTTGCATCAACATTAAATTCGTTTCCAGAAAAGAATGATATCTTATTGCTTAATAACTTTCTTAATTCAACTAAAATTGGCGCAATCATCAACTCAGAACGAGCTTTTTCAGTGCCGACTGAAGTTGCTAAAGGAACATAGTCAGCCAATATTGTTTTGAAAATTTCTGATGGTGAAACTGGACTGACATCATTAAATAAATTTCCAGTTTCATCAAGTGTTAAATTAAAGGTATTTTGTGGCTTAGAAAGAGAAAAATCGCTGTATGCCATTTTTATACCTTTATTTTTTAAATTTAACTCTACCTATTTTGACATACATCCCGCCCTTTATACTGGAACGGGCAAGGATGCCCATTCCACAAGATGTTTGATTAGATTTTTGCAGGTCTATTAAATTTTATAATGCTTTGTTAGCTCATAGAATAGATTATGCAGTAGTTTGACGTGATATCTATGAATATTTTAAATCTTCTAAACGGCGCCGCTTCCGATATAGCGCTAACTTCAAACGAACGTCCGGCTGTGAACTATAAGCAACTACGAGAGAATGTGGTTGAGCTTGCAGAACAGCTTAATAGCTTTGGTTTAGGACGTGGAGACAGAGTTGCTATTGCAATTTCTAATAGCCCGGAGATGATAACTGTATTTTTAGCTACCGCGATTGCGGCTACTGCTTGTCCGTTGAATCCCAAGTATAAACAAGAAGAGTTTGCTTTTTATTACGAAGATACTCAAGCTAAAGCGTTAATTATTTTACCAGATGGTAACAATAATGCGCTTGCTGCTTGTACAGACGCAATAAAAGTAATAACAGTAAAAACTAGAGAGTCAGGCGCCTTATATTTTGAATTACAAACAGCACAACCGCACGCACGAGAAGTTGAGCAAGCAACAGAAAATGACATAGCAATGATTCTTCATACTAGTGGTACAACTAGTCGCCCCAAACGAGTACCTATTAGGCATCGTAATTTAATTGCGAGTGCGACTAATTTTGTCAATGCTTACTCGTTAACAGCGAATGACAAAACGCTTTTAGTAATGCCTTTATTCCATATTCATGGTTTAGTAGGCTGTATGTTGTCAACTTTTGCATCCGGAGGTACAGTAATTTGCCCCCCTGGTTTTAATGCTTTAGAATTTTGGAAACTAGTAGAATCGTTTAAACCAACTTGGTATTCTGCGGCGCCGACAATGCATCAAATGGTATTAGCACGAGCTAGCCGTAACTCAGAAATCATTCAGGCAAACCAATTTAGATTTATTCGTTCGAGTAGCGCACCTTTACCACCAGTAATATTAGAACAAATCGAAGCAACATTAAACGCTCCCGTTGTTCAATCATATAGCATGACCGAAGCAGCCCACTTAATGACAACTAATCCTCTACCACCCAAAACACGTAAACCTGGGAGTGTTGGTTATGGTTTTGGTGTAGATGTCGGTATTATGGATGATAATGGAAATCTTCTACCTACAGGTAGCTTTGGAGAAGTTGTAGTTAAAGGCGCCAACGTTGTAGATGGTTACGAAAATAATCCTCAAGCAAACGCAACAGCTTTCGTCAACGGTTGGTTTAGAACTGGAGACCAAGGTTTCTTAGACGAAGAAGGATATTTATCTTTAACTGGACGCTTAAAAGAATTAATCAATAGAGGTGGCGAAAAAATATCACCCTTAGAAGTTGATGATGTACTGCTACGACATCCTGCCGTCAGCGAAGCGCTTGCTTTTGCCGTACCACACAAAACCCTAGGCGAAGATATTCATGCAGCAGTAGTATTAAAAAGCCCAGCAGACGAAAAACAACTACATTCCCACTGTTCGCAAATGCTAGCAGAATTTAAAGTGCCAGCAAAATTTCATATCCTAGAAGAACTACCGCGCGGCGCCACAGGCAAATTACAAAGGTTGAACATGTCCAAACTACTAAAAATAGAATAATCTTCCTCTCTTGTGGAGCGGGCATCCCTGCCTGCCTAGGGCAAGCGTGCGTTAAAGTGTCACACGCTTCCTTGACAAGATGCATAAATATATGCATTAAACAAGAAAGATAAATTGTAGTATAAAATTAAAAATTGTATACTTAACTATTAGGTAGTATAAATAAGAAAGTGTATTGTTAACATTTTTACTTTGCACCTGCTCAAATAGAATAATCTATTTCTTAAACTCTTACCTCTGTGCCCTCTGTGTCTCTGTGGTAAAAAAGAGATAACATTTACTGAGGTATAATAATGAAAATTTGTATAGTACGTGCCAGTGCCATTGGTGGATACTTAGGAGTTCTCGCCAGCATTATCAGGAGAAGAAGTAACGCGAATAGCGCTTAAGCCCCTATATCAAACAAAATTAAATATTAACTTTAAATAAATCTTCAATTTGTTGTCTAATAGTCTGGTGTAACTCCATCTCGATAGCTTGACGGAAAAATTTTGTCAATATTTCTTGTTCTAAAGGGATATTTAATTCTTTGAATTCGTTTTTGATCCGAAATAAGCATATTGCTAGAAAACATGCTGCCGAGCGTACATCAATTCTTTTGTCTTGAGTAAATGACAAAAGCTTATTAACAAATACCTCGATATCATAGTATTTCATCTGATATAGAATTCTCAGCATATTGATAACTTGGTAGTCTGTAAGATTCGGGTCATCTATTATTACCCACAAATAATCGTAACCGTCCTTTCCTAATTTAATAATTTGTTTAGCAACATCATCAGGCAACTTTTTACTATGAAGTCTTTTAATGAGTTTCTGTAAATACTTGTTATCCATAATTTGTTAACCTAATTCTAAAACGTCTTATATCTATTTGACCTGATTTTAGTGCTTGATTAAACCCTTTAACCAGATAAAGTATCCTTTCATGCTCAGAACCTCCTTCAATATAAAGAATCGGTAAATCCATTTCTTGCCCAATTATAGTTCTATTTTCTCTATTAATTTTTAACTGAGATGCAAGATTTCCAGGTATTTGGAACTTGATAATGGTCAAAGATTGTGGTGACGTTTCAAGAGTGAATCTGTTTTGACGTTTATATTCCGTGTTGTATCTAGATATCGACTCAAATGCAAAATACCTGGCAGTGGGGTACTCTTCTGCGAAAAAAACAGGGGCTTGTCTAAAGCCTTGCTCTACTATTTTCTTCGCACGGCTTGATGATGTACCATGATAAAGAATGACAGTCTCATTTCTGCTAATGCTATTTCCGTCTCTAATCAGTGTCCTAAAAATTTCCTTATTATTGTAACATTATATTAGTATATTATACTAAAGTTGCTCAAATTGAATAATAATTTATTTTTAAATCTTAGCTTTGTCTACTCTTGTTAAGTAAAGTAATTTATTTTTTTACCACAGAGACACAGAGAGCGCAGAGAAAAGAAATAGAATTGTAATATTTATCATGAGGTAGTGTAATGAAAATTTGTATCGTAGGCGCCGGCGCCATTGGTGGATACTTAGGAGCAAAGCTAGCATTATCAGGAGAAGAAGTAACGCTAATAGCTAGAGGCGCCCATTTAAAAGCTATCCAAACAAACGGCTTAAAATTAATTACAGAGTCCGGTACAACTAACGTATCTAACATTGCAGCCACTGATGATGTTAGTACTCTAGAACCACAAGATGTAGTTATATTAGCGATGAAAGCTCAAAGTTTGCCACCAATAGCTGCGAGTTTACCTAGCTTATATCATTCCCAAACAATAGTAGTTCCAGCACAAAATGGTGTTCCTTGGTGGTACTTCCGCAAGTCTGGAACTCAATATGAAGGAGCAAATATTACATCTGTTGACCCTGATGGTACGGTAGAAGCAAATATTGGTGTAGAGCGTACTATTGGATGTGTAGTTTATCCTGCCGCAGAAATTGCCGAACCAGGAGTTATTCGACATATCGAAGGAGAGCGTTTTAGCATTGGTGAAATTGATGGCGCCAAGACTGAACGAATTCAAACTTTGGCAAATGTATTTAAAAAAGCTGGGTTAAAGGCGCCCATACGTAATCAAATTCGTACTGATTTATGGGTAAAGTTATGGGGAAATGTTGCATTTAATCCAATTAGCGCACTAACACGCACAACTTTAGATAAAATTTGTAAATATCCTCTAACTAGAGAATTAGCTTTGTCTATTATGACCGAAACGCAAACAATCGCGCAAAAACTTGGAATTGACTTTGGCATTACGCTAGAACAACGAATTGCAGGAGCCGAAAAAGTCGGCGCCCACAAAACTTCAATGCTACAGGATATCGAAGCGAAACGACCAACTGAGGTTGATGCAATTGTTGGTGCCGTTGCCGAATTAGGAAAATTAACAGATACCCCAACTCCACATATCGATACAGTATACGCACTAGTTAAGCTACTTGAACAAACTTGATACAACCGTAACCAGTAAATACAATGAATTGTACATTGGAAGAAGCTTTGGATGAAAGCACTACAGCGGAGCGTCTACATCAGTTAGCAATGAGCAATGACAACAAAATTTGTCCAGCAGTTGCTCAAAACCCAAATACGGCACCTGACACTTTATGTGAATTATTTACTGGTTATCCAGTTGAGGTATTAAGTAATAGTTTAATTTACTTTCTATTACTTGAAAATCCTAATTTTTTATATGAACTTTATACAATATACCCTTTAGCTTTTAATGGGCATGATTTACCATTATTCTATATTGAATGGGCAGTTAATCATGATTCTGAATTTGTTCGTGAATCAGTAGCACAAAGCCAACGAACACCACCGAATTTTCTTGAAAAGCTTGCCAGTGATGAATCAGAACGTGTTAAACTTGCTATATTAAATAACGACAGCACTCCTCTTCAATGCTTAGAAAGATTTGTTGATGATGGCAGCATTAAAGTTCGATGTAAACTAGTACAGAATTTACGTGTGTCAAAAGAGTTATTAATCCGTCTTACACAAGATGAATCAGAGGAGGTACGCTTACATCTTACTAAATACCGTCGTAAATCTCTAACAATTACAAAAATACTTGCTGACGATACTAGCAGTGAAGTCAGAGCAGCTATTGCAAGAAGCTTTGTAACAGAACCATCTGTGCTTGAGAAGTTAGCTACAGATAAGATGATGAATGTCCGCGCGAGAGTTGCTGGAAATACAATAACACCCAGCTATATTTTAGAGCTACTAGCTTTAGATGAAAGTTCTGATGTTCGTTACGAAGTTGCGAACAATGACAATACACCCAGTGAAATTTTAGAAGAGCTTGCTAAAGAGGATAAAGTAAAAATCCGTGCTGCTGTTGCAAGAAATAATAATACATCTATAACAACCTTAGAGTTTTTAGCAAAAAATAGCAATGATGTAAGTATCCGTCGCTTATTAGCAGAAAATTCTAAGATATCTAGTCACATTTTAGAACATTTGGCACTCGATGTATTTGATGAAGTCAGAATTATTGTAGCAAGCAATCCTAGCATAACTACAAATATTTTAAAGCAGCTATCAGAAGATAAAGCAGGTAGAGTTCGCCTTGCAGTCGCTCAGAACAGAAAAACACCTGTAAAATGTTTAGAAAAGCTAATGAATGACAAACATGGAGAAATTAGACTTGCTATAATCAATAATTGTAACACTCCTATAGATATAATTAAAGTTTTAGCGAAAGATACTAACAAAACTATTAGTCTTGCTGCAAAAAACAAAATTATAAAATCGATTTGATTATCTGTAATTGTTCGTAGAGACGCGATTAATCGCGTCTCTACAATTATTAATTACGTTTCTAAAGTACTATTGATTTTGAGCGCAACCAGTTTTCACTGTATTACCATAAATCAAAGTTGCTGTATAAGGGTATTTATTGTCAGACATACCATCACTACAAAAGCCGCTCTCTTTATTAAGAATAAGAATATGATTGGGTTTAACACCAAAACGGTAAACTCTAACAGTATCTAGAGTTCTTCCTTGTGCTGCAGTTGGCGCCGTATAACGAAATCTTTGATTTTTGACATTATCGTTCAAGGAATTATATACAATACCTTTTTGGCTAATGTCTATACCCCAGAAGGGTTCTGTACCAACAACACGGAAACTTTCGACTTTAGATGCTTGTTTGGGTATTGGCGCCTTCTGAACGGTTACATTCGCCTCGGCGGGTAAAAACGAAGTAGCTGCTGTAATTCCTAATCCGAATGCTACAAATAGTTTTTTCCAATTTTGTGTAGTCATTGTTATATTTAAATCTTTAATTTATTTCTTATTTTCTAATTACAGGTTGCAAATTATTGATTTCGGAAAAGTTTGTTGTAAATTGAAATTGTAAAGTTTTGTTATGGTTAGTTGTATTTTGGGAACAAAAAATTATAGAGATAGTCTTTTAGAGCCAAAGGTAATTTAAATTAGGCTGTTCACTTTTTGGGATGAGCGTGTTTGATCCCCCCAACCCCCCTTAATAAGGGGGGCTTTATATCTAGTTTTTCTCCTTATTAAAGTAAAGGAGGCCTTATATCTAGTCCCCCCCTTATTAAGGGGGGCTAGGGGGGATTAATATTATAGTTATAATTGGTATATTATGAAATCAAAATTTATTACAACAGCTTTAACTTGCACTATAGTCGGTGCCTCCTTAGCACAGACTTATAATCAAACCTCTGCGGCAACTCCACAAGTACAGGTTGCACAGTATCGCAGTCAGGGACCGGAGGGTTTGGAAAAGTTTCTTAGTACGTATGCAAAGGAACTTAATAACCCCTCTCCGCAAATGCGCGCTACGTTAGATGCAATTTGTCAGCAAAAGGACTGTTATGCTTCTAAGTTATATTGGTACACTGATATTGAACAAGCGAAAGCTGCTGCAAAGGTCAATGGCAAACCTATTCTTTCGTTACGGTTGTTGGGAAGACTTGACGAAGATTTAAGTTGTGCGAATAGTCGCTTTTTCCGTGTGGCGTTATATCCCAATGCCGAAATATCCAAATATTTACGTCAAAATTATATACTCCACTGGCAAACTGTACGCTCGGCGCCGAAGGTAACTGTAGATTTTGGTGATGGACGTAAACTAGAACGGACTATTACAGGCAACAGCATTCACTATATATTAGATAGTACTGGACGCCCTGTTAATGCAATTCCTGGGTTGTACGGACCTCAAGCTTTCTTAAAGCAGTTGGTAGAGGGTCAAAAATTAGTCAAAGAATATAGTGGGCGCCCAAGTACTGCAAAAGAAAACTTTTTACGGCAATATCATACACAGCGTTTAGCATCTATTCAGCAGCAGTGGAGTCAAGACTTAGCGAAACTTGGTATTGCAAATCCTCCACGTTTAATTGAGTCTACAACGTCTAATTCGCCTAGCGCACCAGTTGCTGGAACAATTGCTGTAACGAAAATGGCAGTAGAGGCACCGATGTTACGAGGTATGTCGCCAAGTACTAGTAATCCGGCGCCACTTCGAGAAATTACAGACCAAGCAACATGGCAACGCATTGCTCAACTTTATATAAACGATGCCAAGCTAGATAAAAATAGTATCGATTTAATAAATTCTAAGCGGTTTCAGCAAAAAGGTAGCACAAATGATTTAGCGCGCGTTGTTAATAACTTTGAAACTGCAATGGCTTTAGATACCGTCAGAAACGAGTACATGCTGCATAGACAAATTCATCAATGGTTCACTCAACCTAATACAACAAGTAATGTGAACACTTTGAATGAAAGAGTTTATGCACAATTGTTTTTAACACCAAGTTCTGACCCTTGGTTAGGATTGATGAGTAGTGAAGCTTATAGTGCAATTGAAAATGATGGTGTTCGTGAGTTTCAAAAAAAATAATTTAATAAACAATTATGGAATTACAACATTAATCATTTTAAAGTTGTTGATGTTGGGTTTGAAGGAAAACGTCTGTTCGTTTTTTTGGTCATGAACAGTGACAGAAAGACGATAGTCACCGAAGAACCCACGAATATAAACTTTACCTTTATCATTCGTGACTGTGTTAACTCTAGTCCACCACTTATCATAAAGTAAATTTATGTAAGCTTGTGCTGCGGGTAAAGGTTGCCAGTTACGAGTATATAAAGCAGCTTTTGGTTCCCAATTTGTATTTTCCCAAAATCCCCATGCTAAAACACCTTTAACTGCTGGGTGGGCAAAAGCTACCTGGTAGACGTTCCTTAATATTTGCGCTTTGTCTTCTTCTGTGTCGGATACTGCATCAAATTCTGTGATTTTTATTGGCAGTTTGAACTGTGCTAGAGCGTCTAGGCTTTTTTGAATTCTTTCAGGCGTTATTTTCTCACGAATATGAGCTTGGGCGCCAATACCACCGATAGGTACTCCCTGTTTTAGAAGTGATTTAATTAATTGAACATATTTATCGAGTTCTTTACCATTGAGAATATTAAAGTCATTCACGTACAAAACAGCATTTGGATTTGCTCGTTTACACGTGTCAAACATTTCTTTAACAATACCGTTACCTAAGCGAGAGCGGAAAAAGTTACCGTGCAGCATTTCGTTAAGTACATCAAATTCTTCAATACGTCCTCGGTAACGACTACATACAGATTGCGCGCGTCCAATAACTACTCTTTTCAATTCATCATTCTTGAGCGATTTTAGCCAAGGTTGATTATATTTATCATCTTCCCAGAATATAGTGTGACCACGCATTTTCATACCATTATTCAAACTCCAGTTTAAAATTGTGTCGGCATCTGTGTAACTCACCCGACTTTTCTCTGATTCATTTGAATACCATTTCAGAGCGTTTTCATGAACACTCGCATTGAAATATTGCTTGGCAATAGTAAGGTATTTATCTTTATCTTGCTGACTGAATTTATTCGTAAATATTTCTGTACTTAAAACTGTACCAAATTCAAAGTTATGTCTAACTTGTTCTAGTTTAACTGTGGCGCCGACAATTGGATGATTTTGAGCATCAACTACATTGACTTCTAACTCACCAGTTCGCAATGCACGAATTAAGCCATCAATATTACTCATATTTTTTAGTTGTAAAGATGATACCATCAGATTGGAATGTATGGCTTGACATATAAATATTGTCAAACCGCAGCAAAACATCAGTACAAAACGCTTCCACATAACGTGCATAATTCAAACTAGAAATATCTACTCTGATGATTGATTTTTATTTATATTTATTGCTTAAAGGTCTCAAAGTTAATATTGCAGTCATCATAGCTAGAAAAGAATCTGTGAAACCAGGTTGTTTCCGTTGCTTCCACCAGTCAAGATTGCAATATAATGCCTCAACCAAATAACGATTTTGCATTAAAGATAAATTTTGAAAATTTATACTTATCTCTAAGTATTGTTTCTTAATTTTATACCGTAGTACTTTAGCTTCTATAGCAATATTGTCATTGCCAAACTCGATAGATACTGATTGATTTAAAATATTATTGACAGTCTGATTTTTAGGTATTTCTACTACAAGGTTGGCACCGCTTTCAGAAACGTTAGTTGTAAATCCATCGTAAATTTTACCATCAATAGAAACTTTACAATCTTTTTGCAGAGGAAATCTATCTTCTTGGCGCCGTATTGGTTGGTCAATTCCAGAAAGTATCGAAGCTGTAATAATAAGGGAATTGTAAATTAAAAAGAATTGCATTATTTGCTTACCTTGAAATTCTGATTGTTCAGCAGGCCATAACCCTAAATAAATACTACATAAATGTAAAAATATACCAAATAATGAAAGTGATAATAAAACTATTAATTGCCAGTTAAGATGAAAATTGTAGTTTTTCTTTTCTGCTTTTACTCCTTTACGTGTTGCAGTGCTAGCTTTAGCGAATGGATTTCGTAGCACCAACCATAAGCGCTGTAATCCAGGGAAACAAAAAGTAGTATTGTAAACTTCATCCCACAAAAATGATAAGCGGTAATTGCAAGCCCAACTAAAACTAATTATATTTAAGATATTAAAGGGAAGTGCGTAGTAAATAAATTCATTCACAGTAGCAATCATTGGTAATATCCCTATATACAAACTCATTAAAGGCGCAATCAAGAAAAACGCACGGAACACTGGATACACACAGTAAAAAAGTTGAATAACAACATAAGTTTTTTGCACTAAGTTAAATTTCGTCCAAATTGGTAAATCATCACCACAGTAATAAACTTGTAAATTTCCTTGTAACCAACGTAACCGCTGGTCAACAAAATCAGCAAAAGTACGGGTTGACTCACCCATGCTCAAAATCTCGTTTAAATAAATTAATTTACCACCATTGGTAAGAATGCGAAGTGAAGTTTGATAATCTTCCACACAACAGCGAGTGTAATATCCCCCTATCGCTTCGATAGTACTACGACGTACTACGTAAGATGTGCCGCAACAAATAACGCTATTTACAGTATCTCGACTCGGTTGCATATAACCGAAAAAGTTTTCTAAATCTGATGGCAGTACATGTTCCAAACCTAAATTGCGCGCTTGATAGTCTGGGTTGTAAAAAAACTGTGGTGTTTGAATCAAATCATATTGTGGATTCTGAAAAAACCCGACTGTACGGTTCAGAAAATTTTTGAACGGTACAAAGTCAGCATCCATAATCGTTATCAATTCACCACTAGTATATTTTAATGCATTATTCAAATTACCAGCTTTGGCATGTTGATTATCTGGACGAGTTATATACTCACAGCCTAGTGTACGAGCAAGTTCTTTGATATGCGGGCGCCGCGTATCGTCCAAAATATAAATTGTTTTATTGGGATATTTCATCGCCTGACACCCAATTACAGTTCGACGCACTATATACTCAGGCTCTTTGTAAGTAGGGACAAAAACATCTACAGATGGTAAGTAGGCGCCGGAGTGTACATTTTGTTCATATTTATCTGCTTGCTTGTGACGTAGTTTGTCTGTTGTCCAAGTTGACTGAAATAGAAACAGCAAAAATGTCAACATTGAAGTCATTTCAAACATCAAGTAAACGATGCTCAAAGTTAAACTCAATCCATCATTCAAATTTAGCGTTGAAGTTAGGCGCCAAACCAAATAACGAATAGTTAGTACTGCCAAGATAAACCTTACAAACAAACGAGTTAGATTTGTAGATGGAATCCAACGTAAGACAACACAAATACCTAAAACACCGACAGTTGGAACCCAGTAACTTACCTCATCATGGGGTAGCGCTAAAAAATCTGGAAGCTCACGCAGAACGTTTGGAATAGCTGACTCTAAAGGTATTATTGTCGGACGGTTCAAAGATAAATAGAAAGCAAACAGCGAAAAAATCATGCTTGCAACTAAGAAAGCTAGAGCAAACGGAGATATTAATTTAGAAGAATTACTCATTATTTTGAATACAAGAGATGTCTATTGCTATTTATGAACCTGAAACGTGACTTTACCCGTGTAGCCGACGTAGCAAAATTTCGAGTTATCCTTTTCTGTGTTTGCATCTAGTTCAACACGCACCTGAGTATTACGTGCCAAATTGGCATTAATTGGTATCGCGACTTCTTCCCCCGCTGTCAATCTTCCGACACCGGAACGAACCAAACTGATTTTACCGTGTAAAGTTCGTGATTCGGCGCCGTAAAGTTCAACGGTTGCTGGTATACCTGGTTGAAGCTCACTTAAAGATTGCTCATCAACAAATACATCTATCCAACGTCTGCTACAGTCAAGTACTTGACCAACAGATTCACCTTTTTCCAGAAGTTTACCGTTTTGAGCGTTCATTTTCCAAATCACCCCACCTGTTGGAACCCTGACTACCACACTCTTTTGACGTTGTAAGTCTAAATTCGCTTGCTTGAATTCTGAACTGGTGCTAGCAATACTCTGTTCTAGCATCCGCACTTGATTTTGCTGTGAAGTAATTTGCAGTTGTAATTCTTGCTGACGAATACTCGGGTCGTAGTTACTGCGAGTTTTATCTAGAGATAAACTCAACTGAGCAGCATTGTTACGAGTACGTGATTCCAATAATTTAGCCTGTAAGCTCTTTACCTGAGCTGCACGTTCTTGCATTTCCAGCGTTGCAGTATCTAAATTTGCCTGCGGTAAGGCGCCTTGAGTTGCTAGTAGTTTTGTTCGATTATAATTTAATTCTGCCAACCGATAGCGAGATAGTGCTGCTTGTAAATCTGACTCAACTTGTTGTATAGACTGCTGTGACTGTTGATTTTCTAAATGCACTTGATTTAATTTATCTCGTTTAACTGTCTCCATTAAAGCAAGCTGTGCATCTAAAGTAACGCGCGCATTTTTTAACTCAGACATTTGCTGTTTTAACTTAGTCATAATCTGCTGAATTTCGAGTTGACTAACTCGTTCATTTTTCAAGACAGCTATGACTTGGCTTTTGGATACAACATTTCCTGTATCTGGAAATAATTGAGTAACCACACCTTCGGAAGGAGTTTTCAAATCAATAAGTACTCCGTTTATCACCGCATCCCGACTAACTACAGAAGTCAATTTAGTCTTAATTAAACTAAATGACCAAGCACATAAACCAATCCCAACAGCCAAAACCGCTATATTTGAAGCCAAAGAACGTGGAACGAGTGAACGAGCAATTTTCTGATTCCGAAAACCTTGCATAAGTACATATGTCGTAGTATTGTGTACAAACTTATTAATTAGTTTTAACTTTCCTCACTACATATATTACCCCTTATAACAGATATTTTTGTGTAAAAAATTACTCTGCTTAAAGAAAAAAAATATATTTACTGGTAAATTATTACATATGGTATACTGAATTAATACGTAAAATTCAGTAGACATATTACGTATAAACGCAGTGTCTCTACAACAATATTTTTTGATTAGGGATAAGATTGCTACACTAAATCATTGATTTCTTTGTCAAACATAAATTTATTTTATACCTGAGTTAAAAAATATACAACATCAGGACATTTCTGTATAGTAAGTCAGCATATTAAGTTTATTTACAAATCAACCACTGATAATTTACGAGTAAAGAATTTTTACCACGGATATGGTCGATAATCTTTTATCTTTATAATATAGCAGTCCTAGATGATTTATAAAAAATTGTAAAATGTAGAGACGCGATATATCGCGTCTCTACACATGCGGATTTTACAAATGATTTAGGAATGCTATATAAGTGTGATTGAAGTGAGAAAGAATTGTATTGATAATCTGTTTTCACCACCTGAGCAGCCAAAGAATCAAGCGGTTGTTGTTCTGTTTCTAATAAATGTTTATAAAAGTCAAGCGGACGTTTTATAGTTTGTGCAGCATTATTAATGATAATATCTAATGCTGACAAGGACTTACGCAATGTCTTATATTTGTAGCGCAGTACGGTTGAAAGTCAACAGAGTTACAGCTTTCACGCACCCTACGTTCTTCAATATCCTCCAACTGGGTGAATTGATTTTGTACATTTTGATGTAACATAATCTAGCTGCATGTGACTATAGGGTACATTATGCCTTCATTTGAATATGGCTTAGTTTACGATTCAGGGGATGCTAGTAAGCTTATATCAATTGTTAGTCAGTGCTTTATGATGGCACCGTCTGATGGTGAAATTTACATGCAGTCGGTTGGGATGGAGAATTTTCGCGTTATTCGTCAAAATGGAGAAATTGCTGGTGGATTAGCAATATTGTCATTTGGTCAGTGTTATGGTGGCGAGTTTGTACCAATGTCAGGTATTGCGGCAGTGGGTATTGCACCAGAGTATCGAGGAAGTGGCGCCGCTTTGGCATTGATGCAAAGTGCTGTTAAGGAAATGCACTCTCAAGGGATACCTATTTCGGCTTTATTTCCCGCAGTGCAGCGTTTGTATCGTGCTGCTGGATATGAACAAGCTGGTAGTTTTTGTAATTGGGAAATTACGACTGCTAGTATAAATATGGGAAAACCACAGTTAGAGTTGACGTTAATAAAGAGCGAAAAGCATATTTTACGCGAACTGTATCAAAAACAAGCGCGCGTATATAATGGCAATTTAAATAGGAATGAGTACATATGGGCTGATATTGGGCGTTCAAAAGATGCTACTCAATATGCTTATTTAATTGGGGGTTTAGATAATCCTCAAGGGTACATTATATTTACACAGCATCGTGAGGAGAGTAGCGCTTACATCCACATACGAGACTGGGTATTGTTAACACCCGTAGCAGTACAAAGTTTTTGGGCATTTCTTGGTAGTCATAGGTCACAAATTGATACGGTTCGTTACAGAAGTGCGCTTGTTGATGCTTCAACTCTAATTTTGCCCGAACAAACAGCCAAGCTGAAATCATCGACACGCTGGATGTTACGTGTTGTAGATGTGAAGAAAGCCCTTGAAAAGCGGGGGTATCCTCAGCATCTCCAAACTGAACTTCATTTAGAAGTGCAAGACAATTTGTTAGAAAGCAATAATAGTAAATATATACTTTCTGTTGCTAATGGACGTGCGGATGTAACGCTAGGTGGCAGAGGTGATTTGAAACTTGATATTCGTGCTTTTGCCCCACTATACACCAGTTTGTTTACTCCAAGTCAGTTACAGATGACTGGAAAACTGGAGGCAACAGAAAACGCAATTACTACCGCAACGCAAATATTTGCAGGCGCCTCTCCTTGGATGGCTGACTTTTTTTAAAGCTGTATTTCTGGTCAGGCAAGAATTTTTGGTCAGGCAAGAATTTCTGGTCAGGCAAGAATTTCTGGTCAGGCAAGAATTTCTGGTCAGGCGGGACGCCTAACCTACAGCGATTATTTTTCTTGCTGCGAATAATATTCTGTTTGTAAAAGGTTTAGCGCTAACGTCTGCCGAATTCGCTGAGGTTATAATTTAGCTGGCGCCTTTAGTCATGGGTTTGGGAGGATTATGAATTTTTCGTGAACGTTATAGTTTGCGTTAATGATGCGGGGTCAATGTTCTTAACGTTGGACTCAATTTATTTTTTCATGAGAAATTAACACTCTTTGGTGTGGCTGTTCAAGGAGTACAGGCAAATTATGTACTTGGTAGTGCTTTGGTTGTGCTTGGAGCAGTCACTTGGGCTGTTTACGCTCTGGCGCAAAAGCACTGGCACAAAAGCAATGATTACAAACTTTATCTTCAATGCATATCATGGTCATTATTTATAGGGTATGTGCTTTTTTATTCTTACCATTTGCTACACCAAAGTTACTTTTTACACTTAATTATATTCACTGTGGAACTCTAATTTTTTGTCGCTTAAATACGCTGATTGCTTACGGTGCATTTGCTGAATCATGTTTAGCATTGGGAGTGATCACGGGTAAGTGCGGTTTTCGCGATTGCACCAATTGTTACCTTAATATCTGTTGATATTGTATCAGTTATTGCACCTAGACTAATTACTCCTGAAAGTGTGTCAATGACTGGAATTATCGGCACCGTCTTGGTCGTAGCTGGCTCAATTGCCATAGCTTTGGGTAAAAAATAGATATTATTTGAATGAATTCATTTGTTAAGTAATTTTACGGTATCTTTAATCAAAGAAGTGGCTTCTTCATAGTTGTTTTTTGCATACTGAAGCGTATTATTTTATTATCTGTTATCATGGCATCGTTGGATAAATTATTTTTTCCAAATAGGTAAATCAACCTATATTGCTCGATATAGCCCAGTGTCACTACCACAGTTCTTTTTTACAATTTTATAGTTAGAAAAATTTTCTACTATAGTTCATATTTTGAGGCTAAATGTAATCATTTAGGGTGTCCGCATAACTACCAGTTTGAGCGAGCCTCATCAAATAACATCACCGTGCAGACGTTTTGCGATGAAAAGCTTTTTTGGTATCTGGACCAGCACCCTGCGAAGGAATATATTGCTGCTGGTACTCTCAATGCTGCTGCCTACTTTTGAAATGAGTTCGGCATACGCAGCACAGAGAGTTTATGCATCTTACTCAGCGTTGGAACGGTCAATCTCCGTTACTGCGTTAGAGGAATTTGTTCGGACAGGCGCCGTTGACTCTAGTTTGGCGGTTTATGCTCAGTATCTCAAACCAGCACAACTCCAAGAGTTGCGAAGAGTACTACAAAGTCCGATAAAGGCTAACGCAGTAGCAGTATCGCAGTTTCTCTATACACCGCAGGGTGAATTTTTACTGCGGAGGTTAGGAGAAGTCATAAAAACAGAATCACGTCAGGAAAAACCTGGCTTCCATGCGTTGCGGTCTGCTTTAATTCTGGCAGCTGCTGACCCTGGAGGATTAACTTTATTAGGTTTACTGCGTGAATATCCTGGTGCGAGTATTCATATTGATTTAGCGCGAACTCTGGGAATTGCAAGAGAATTAGAAAAAATGGCAAGTGATACTGAAAAAGCAATCCTGACAGTATCTCAAAAAGCCAAAATGGAAGCAGCAGTAGAGCAACCTTCATTTTCGTTTGCCAAGCTTCCCGATTTTCGTCGTAAGGGTAAGTTTGGTACATCCAAGCAAACATATAAATTACTTGATGCTGTTCGCAATCGGTTTTTACTTACCGATGTTTATATACCTTCAGGAGTTGAGAAAGTTCCTGTAATCGTCATTTCCCACGGTGTAGGTACTGACAGCAGTAATTTCGAGTATTTAGGTTCCCACCTTGCTTCTCATGGATTTGCTGTAATAGTTCCTAACCATCCTGGTAGTGATACTAAGCAATTAAGTTCACTAATGAAGGGTAGTGCAAATGAAGTTGCTGACAAGAGCGAATTTTATAATCGTCCTCTTGATGTCAAATTTGTTCTTGACGAATTGCAACAAAGTAACAAATCTAAGTTTGGCGGGCGCCTCAACTTTGAAGAAGTAGGGGTATTCGGTCAGTCATTCGGTGGATATACAGCGTTAGCATTAGCGGGAGCGCAAATAAACTTTGGGCAGTTAGAAAAAGACTGTAAACCCAAAGCACTCGCAGAAACTTGGAATGTTTCTTTACTACTACAATGTCGAGCTTTGGAACTACGGAACCCATCTCAAAGAGCGAACTATAACCTACGGGACGAACGTGTCAAAGCGGTAATAGCAGTAAATCCCATCACCAGCAGTATTTTTGGTGAAACAGGATTGAACAATATTAAGATTCCCGTAATGATTGTTGCCAGTAGCGATGATACTGTTGCACCAGCACTGTATGAGCAGATATTACCTTTTTCATGGATTGGTAATCAGCAAAAATACTTAGCGTTGCTACAAGGAGCAACCCACTTCTCAGCAATAGGTGAAGGTAAAAACAGTGCAGACCAGGTTGGACTACCTTCAGATATAGCTGGTGATGACCCAGCGCAAGCGCGTAAATACTTAAACTCGCTTTCGTTACCTTTCTTCCAATCTTACGTTGCGGGTATAACTAAATATACGCCATATCTAAATGCAGCTTATGCGAAAGCAATTTCAACTCAACCACTAGGATTAAATATGATTCAGTCACTAACATCAACTGAACTCGCACAAGCTTTTAATGGTGAGTTGAAACAAATTAAGCAACCGTAATTAATAGCTTGTTGAATGGGTGCTTGTTGAATGGGCATCCCTGCCCGTTCCAGTCATAGGGCGGTCAAGGATGCCCACCCCACAAGAAATGAGTGTATATTTTTTATTTGGAAAAGGAAGCTTTGATTACTATATAAATAAACATAGAGGCATGTTGGTTGTTGAGGCAAAGCAAGCAGATTTAAATAGGGGGTTTACCCAGTTAGCTGTAGAACTTATTGCCCTTGACCAATGGACTAGTAAAGATACACCAATTTTATACGGCGCCGTTACCACAGGTGAAGACTGGCGATTTGGTATTTATAAGCGTGCGGAGAAATTAATTTTAGAAGACATTAAATTATACAGAGTACCAGAAGAAATTCATTTGTTAGTCAATACTTTGGTTGGAATTATAAATTATTAAGTGCCACATCAGGTGCCCATGTGTTAATTTATCATATTCAAGTCAACCTAATTAATTCATCCTTTTAAATTGCAAGGCTTTCTCAATCTTAACAAACCATTTGGCTGGACTTCGCATGATTGTGTTGCGAAGGTACGTAAGCTACTGCGTCTCAAACGTGTCGGACATGCTGGAACTTTAGACCCTGCTGCTACCGGAGTGTTACCTATTGCGTTGGGTAAAGCAACACGTTTATTACAATATTTACCTGGCGATAAAGCTTATAACGCTACGATTCGTTTTGGTACACAAACAACAACGGACGATTTACAAGGTGAAGTTATTACTTCGCGCGCTTGTCCAGAGTTAAAATTAGAAGATATTAAAGAATTGTTGCCGAAATTTCTAGGTAAGATTAATCAAATACCACCTAGTTACAGTGCGATTCAAGTCGATGGTAAACGACTTTATGATTTAGCACGGCAAGGTATTGCTGTAGAGGCGCCTGTACGAACAGTAGAAATATTTAGTATAGATGTTTTAGATTGGCGCCCAGGTGAATTTCCAGAGTTAGAATTAGCGATAGCTTGCGGTGCAGGAACTTATATCAGGTCAATAGCGCGCGACTTAGGAGCAGCTTTAGATGTAGGTGGTACACTAGCAGCACTACAACGTACCGTTAGTAGTGGTTTTGAATTAGCTAACAGTATTAGTATTGATGCTTTGGAAGCGCAACTACAAACGAAAAGCTTTGAACCAATGAGTCCAGATGCACCCCTAGAATATCTATCAGAAATAAGCCTAGTAGAAGAAGATGCCAAAAAATGGCGCCAAGGACAGCGAATAGCACAATTAATCAATAAATCTTCTTCACAATATTTACGAGTATATAACGATGAAGAGTTATTTATAGGCATTGGGGAATTTAAAGATGACTTACTCGTTCCAACTATGGTATTTGAACCTGTAAATTAATGATTATCCTGCAATAGTGGAACTTGCAATAGTGGAACTTGCAATAGTGAAACTTGTAATTGTGAAACTTGTAATTGTGGAACGGGCATCCCTGCCCGTACATCTCTACCATCACCTTGTATACTAAAAGCAGCCCAATAATAAGGTGCCTGCCATCGAGAGGAGTTCCACATTTCAAGTTGTGCTGCTCGTAAAGCAGTTGCAGGAGATAGTTTATGTTGCAACATTTTAGAATAGAACTTGGTCATTAATTCTGCCGTGCCACCGTCATCAACATCCCAAAAGCTAGAGACAACACTTTTTGAACCTGCATACATTAAACCACCAGTTAGCCCAATCAATCCTTCGCCTTTTATTTCTTTGCCCAAAGCAGTAGTACATGCACTCAAGACAACTAAGTCAGAAGCTAGGTTAAGTTTAAAAACATCAGGAGTTGATAGCAAGCTCCGTTGTAGTTCTCCTTGTTCATTGACTATAGAAAATATTACACCCGACCTTTCAGGACGCTGGGCATCAAGAACACCGTGTGTTGCAAAATGGATAAAGCGATATTTACTTAACTCTGGACTTGTTGCATTTTGATAACTAGCAGCAGAATCTAATTTAACCAGTTTCTGCGAGTCTGAAACTAAAGAAGTAATTTGCGACGCTTCTTTGCGTGTTCCCAATAACCTTTGAAAAAGCGGCGCCGTATTAATGATATTATCAGGGGTATTACCAGAAGTATTAGCAGTCGTCTTAACTACTCGTTCATCGCTACGGCTAAAAATCGGGTCTGCTAGCATTGCCAAAGTTTTGCTAGGCTTTTGTTTTTGACTATTCCCACGCTGTAATAAAATTTGTAAAGAAGCCGAAGGTAAACCAACTATCTCATTATCTACAAATAATGGCTGATAATCCCCTTGTTTTTGTGTACGAGGTGGTGTACGTAATGCAGCAAACGGTACATACTGCAAGGCGCCATCGCTAATAATAAGCAAGCGTTTCTTACCTAATTTCTCTGCAACAGGTGCAATAAGTGCCTGACTCAACTGGTCAGAAACAAGGGGTAATTTTGTGGTATCGATATTAGGCTGAACTTTAAAGCCTCTTGTTGTAAGACGGTAGGAGGGAGATTTTAGTAACTCGATAAACTGACGTGAGAGTTTATCAATTTCCGTGCGTTTAGGAAGTTGATAAGTTTGAATACTATTTTTTGTTACAGCCCATAAATAGCTGCGTTCTTCACCAAGAGTATATTCGAGGAGCAGTGTATTTTCATCAAGTAGCTGCTGCTGTATTTCTGAAAGCGAAGGTATCTTGGTTAATTCAATATAATTAGTCTCAGTAGTCTCAGGTTTTGCTTGTTTAGTTTTATTCAGACCCTTGTTAAAGATTGCGCGTAAACTGCGAGACTTGGAACGTTCGCTGGCTTGAAATGCTAGTATATCATAGCCTGAAGAAGGTTTCTTGTTGTGTGATTGCATCAACAAGTCGATATAAAAATCATAGTAGCTTTGCTTTGATTCTAGATACTTTGCCAAGTCAAGGTAAGATGTATAGTTAGTTTGCTTTGCTTTTACCTCTGGGAACGTATCCTTCTTCTCGTAACCAACGGTAAGGTTATTGTTGTCTTGGAGTTTCTTTTGTTCTTGGTTGCTAGTTTGTGCGCTTTCTGATTCGATAATATCTATAGCCTTTTCAATTTCTGCCTTTGCTTGCGTTAAGTTCCCGCGCGTTCGTTCCATTTTTGCTATTGCTAAACGGGTGTCAGCTTGTTTGATAACATCATCTATAGTTTTCCATAATGCAAGCGAACTTTTATAAAATCCCATTGCATTCTGATATTCTTGTTTCGCTGTATATCCTTGACCAATTAATGAAAGTGTTTCCGCTGTGGTGCTTTTTGCATCTTTCACCTTATAATTATCAAGAATTTTACTAACAGAGTTTATTAACGGGTTTAATCTACTCAAATCGTCGGAATTTGAATCTTTATTAGCAGCTAGTATTTGATTATACAGTTCTTGTGCTTGTTGCGAGGTGATTAGTTTAGTGTTACCAGTGGGTTTTGCAGTATCAACCTGTATTAATGTTAATGCTTGCTTGAGGGAGTCAATAGCTTGTTCATTTTGCTTTAAGTCAAGTTGAACTTTTGCGATAGAGTTGAGGGTTTTAGCTTGTTGAACTTTAGAGCTAAAAAAGCAAACGTTGGAGATTTGAGACTCTTTGTTATTTGCTGAAGGTGTTTTTATGTTCAAGTTTTCTAAGACGCTTAGGTATTTGTCAAAGCATAAATCTTCGTCCTTAATATTCTTGAATACTACTAGTGATTGTTGATATAATTTGAGTGCCTCCTGTTTTTTGTTGTTATCGTCTGCTTTTACTAACTTGTCTGCATTCGTCGTGTTAGTGTAAGCGTTAAAGTATTGTACAAGAGGTTGAATTAGAGTTTCTATTCTGGGATTTGGATTTTTTTGGAAATACTCTTTGCTATAATCGATTAACGGCGCCACCCAATCTTGATACACTGTATCATCATTACCTATTTGCTGCTGATTAAATAAATTTAGAAGTATTGAGGCAAAGGTTGTTGTCAAACTTTGCTCTTGAGCAGAGATTTTATTATTTTTATACAGTAGCTCCATAAAAGCAGGCAGTTCTTTTTTAACCACATCAAATAATTTTTGACGGTATTGAGAACTTAACTGCTTTTGTCCAACATCATTATAGACACTTGAAAGCACTATTTTTGCAACACTATGAAGCGCTATATCGAATAAATTGGATACAATAATGCCATTACTAAATTCATTAAATTCAAAAAATGAATCTATAAATTTCTCTTTTTTTAGAGTTTCCCATAATATTAAGGCATCATTATAAGCGTAAATAGTCTGTTGATAATCACCAGAAGTTTGAAAAGTACTTGCAGCATTAAATAAAGTTTTTGTTAGCCAAAAGCGTTTATTTTTAAGTTGATTAATTAACTTATCATCAAGTAATACTAACGCTTGAAGATATGTGCCTTTTGTGCTTGATGCACCAGCATAAAAACTAAATTATGCTGAACTTTCTGAAAGTTTTGTATTATCTTTGATATTAGTATCTTGAGGTTTATTTTTCAAATTTTTCCATAATAAAATTGCTTGAATATATGTTTCAATTGATTTATCTTTATTATTTGAATAGTAGTAGCTAAAAGCTAGATTACTTAGGCTCATAGCTTGCCAAAATGGTTGATTTAATTTTGCAAAACTTTGCTGTGCCTGATTGTAACTATCTACTGCTTTGTCATATTCTTTAGATTGGAGGTATGTATTACCAATATTGTTTGTAACTATTGCTTTTCCAAGCTTTTCTTGCTTCGATTCGTAGTTTTTTAAAGCATTCTGATAATTGCTAATCGCCTTATCATACTCTTGGTATTTATAGTACGCATTACCGATTTTATTGTAAATCTTAGCGGCGCCGATAACATCCTTCTCAGACTGAAGTATTTTCAAAGCAGCTTGATACTTTTCTATACCCGTCTGATATTTTGCTTTCGAGCTTGTATATAAATATCCCAGCTTTCTTAATATCTTCGCTTCCTCAAGCAAGTTTTTATTTGTTTGGGCAGTTTCAAGTTCTTCTTGAAGTTGAATAAACTCTTTTACATTCGACGCTAAATCATTTTCAAAAATATTGACCAGCACAATTACTTTCTGGTTATCTTTACCCGTATTGAACGTTACATTAGCATTATCAAAAACGCCTAACTTTAATATATTCTGTAAATCTTTCTCAACTTGGGGACGATAAAAAACTTGACCTGTCTTTAATTTCATTCGTTTAAGAATAGCAGCAGGGGGCGTTTTACCAGTAATTGCTTGACCCTTACTATCTTTCTCGTTTTCATATTTATCAACAAAGCGAACTTGAATATCCTCTACCACTCCCTCTGTAACTGGCAACTGAACAATTCCATTTTCAGACACCTTTGGGGTTGCGACTTGCGCCGAAATATAACCGTTATCTTGATACCATTTATTGAGTTTACCTATATTGGCTTGTAGAGTTCCTAAATTTAAAACGTTGTTGTACTGCTGACTAAAAATATCGTTTACAGTTTTGGCTGGAACAAGAGTATTACCAATCAACTCAACTCGACGCAACACCGGGTTCATGACGACAACAAAAGTAATGCGAACACCTTTGGCACCATCTTCAGGTATAACTTGCACATTGCTAAAATACCCAGTAGCAAGAATAGCATTAATATCTTTTTGTAAACCAGACCGAGTAGTAGTGCCACCAGGTTTAATGTTAGCAGTTTGCTTGACCAAATCTAAAAACTTACCCTCGGTGCCTTTAATTACAACCTCAGCAACTAGAACATTCGGTTCAGAAGTCTCAGTATTGTCACTAAGAACAGACTGTTGTGCTAAATACAAAGAAGAATTTTCAACATTTGCCCTAGCGTTCTCAGATAAGCATAAGCAACAGAGTAAAAGGGTAAAGCCACTGCGGTAAATAAATTTGGACAATAGCATTGGAGTTTACATCATTCTTGCGTACTTGTAATATATATTTCTAACCCTAGTATACATATGCAGGTTTTAAGCGGCGCCTCGGAATGATTATACATATGTTATTTGGGTGATTGTTTGTTGATATTCGTACAAAAGGGTCAAGTTTACAAAGATTGTTTTTTTATAACGATATTGTTATATAACTCGCATTGGTGATAATTTTTAATACAACAATGATAAATATTCTCATGTTCCATTGAATGAAATTAAGCTATTAACATCGGCATTTTCAATCCCATACAGTGTAAACGAAGCAAAAAAATATTTAATATTTATGTACTTAATAATACTTTGAATTCTTTATAAATCAAAATATAAACATTATTTTAAGGCGAATTAGATGCTTTAAACTCAAGAACATCAGAACTACGTATTGATTTATGACTGATGATACACAGCGTGCAGACTATGACAGTCCGTGGAAAATTATCTTAGAAGAATACTTTCAGCAAGCAATGGAGTTTTTCTTTCCTAAAACTGCTGCGCTTATTGACTGGAGTGTGCCATATATATTTATGGATAAAGAATTTCAGGCAATATCGTATGATGCTGTACAAGGTAGAAGATATGCCGATAAGCTAGTTAAAGTTCGCTATCTTTCTGGTGAAGAAAGGTGGGTATTAATACATATAGAAGTTCAAGGAGAGCCAGAAGATGAGTTTCCGCTGAGGATGTTTACCTATAACTTCCGAATTCTTGACCGATATAAAATATCAGCAATTAGCGTAGCTGTTCTATGCGATTCTAATAAAAATTGGCATCCAAGTACTTACTCGTTCAGTTCTGAGGACACGGTTCTATATTTTAAATTTGGTTCTGTAAAGCTGCTCAAATACAAGAGACGTATTAAAGAATTACAGGCAAGTAATAACGTGTTTGCAACTGTAGTACTGGCTCACCTGAGAACGCAGCAAACATTAAAAAATCCTAGCAAGCGAAAGGAATGGAAATTTAGTTTAATTCGCAGGTTGTATGAGCAAGGATTAGGTGAACAAGAGATTCGTAACCTGTATAGATTCATAGATTGGGCTATGATTTTACTAGAAGGGTTAGAAAACGAGTTTTGGGAAGATTTTAAGAAATTTGAACAGGAGCGCGATATGACTTACATGACTACTGGTGAACGTATTGGCTACAAGCGAGGTCAAGAGGATGGTCAACTAAAACAAGCAAAGTCGTCTGTCCTACGACTGCTAACTAGGCGCCTAGGGGAAGTGTCAGAACAAAATCGCACTACTATCGAGTCTCTAACGCTTGAAAAGCTTGATGCACTAAGCGAAGCCTTATTAGATTTTACCTCTACCGACGATTTATTACACTGGTTGCAGGAAAATCAGTAACCTTAGATGGCGCCTGCTTCAACTGCGTTACCGTATAAAAGTCGTGGTTTTATTTATTGGTTACTTCGATTGATTACGTCGGCACCGTGTCCAGCCTAAAAAGCACGGCGCCCTCGACCTAACTTTTACCAGAAGGGTTAGAAAACGAGTTTTGGCAGGATTTTCATCAATTAGAACAGGAGCGTAAAATGACTTATATTACTTCTTTTGAGCGTATTGGCCAACTCAACCACGCAAAGTCGTCTGTTCTACGACTGCTAACTAAGCGCCTAGGGGAAGTGTCAGAACAAAATCGCACTACCATCGAGTCTCTGAGGCTAGAACAACTCGATGCACTTAGTGAAGCTTTATTAGATTCTACTTCTACCGACGATTTATTAGCTTGGTTGCAGGAAAATCAGCAACCTTAGATGGCGCCTTAGAGACGGTGCGTTACTGCATAAATTGTAACCAGATAAGTGCAATAACGCCCTCCGTGGGCAGATGCTCTCATTAAAGATGGTGGCATCCTTCGCTTACACCTTTAATATTGGAACGGGCAAGGATGCGAATGCCACAAGGTAGTCCACAAACGGTCAACCTTTGACTTTAGTTCCCTGTAATCATCTATCAAACCAGTTGTCAACCCCAAGTGTGCAGAACGACTGCAAACACTTGATTTGATCAGTATTTTGGTTTTTTTACTGGGTAACTGTGTAAAAATTTGTTACATATGTGGGTATCATAGGTTTTATTCTCTATGTATATGAAAATGTCAGCAATGCCATATTCTAGAATAGTAGTTTATATCAATGATATTACTTAAGTCATGAATGAAATAGTTACTTTTATCACTAGTATTTAGATGTTTTGCTCTCTATGCTTATAAGCATATTTCTACTGAATATCTATAGAACTAGTTATGAAATTAGCACCACTAACAAATGTTTTGGTTGCAGGTGTTGTTGCTCTCGGCGCGACTGCAAGTATTAGTCAGCCCAGTCAAGCTCAAAATGGGCGAGGATTTTATTGTGATAATTGGGGTGGTCAACCTGTGACAGTATACCAAAATTATAGAGGAAGAAGTGAGGCTTGGATTCGCTGGACTTCCAATTACTTTAAAAATGCTGGTTACGACCCATTAACACGTTGTCAAGAGGTGAGCGAACGCCTGGAAACTTACCGTCGCAACAAACAACTGAAATTTATTACTGACGGCAGAATGAACGGACAAAATGTCATATGCACTGCTGATCGATTAGATGGACGGTGTAACGGTTTGATATTGACTCTCAAACCCAATGAAAATCCTGAGCGGGCATTGAGCAATCTTTTTGCTTGGCACCCAGGAGAGAGCAGAAATGAAAGGGGAAGAAATAAAACACCTTACATTGATGTGACAGGACGTTTAGATACTCGCAAAGAATAAATTGCAAACCCAAAGTATTGTATTGGAACAGGCATCCTTTGACCGTGTATTTTAAATCTTGCATGAAGAAAGACAACTATATCTAATTTATTACCCTGTGCTTGGGGATTATAAGCCTAAGAAAGAAAAAACTTATACAGGTTAGATATGCCTGGATACTGATTGGGCATAAATGCTACATCTCTTGTGGAACAGGCATCCCTGCCTGTCCCTATTAACTACATCAATTGTGATTTAACCCGCCCCTACAGGTTCGTAGTATACGCGCTGTATCCGTATGCCATTGGTTCGCGCATTGACTCGACGGGTTTGATTTTGCGGTTGATGGACTGGGCAAAGGGTATTTTTATGCCTTTGACAGTTTCTGGTAGGAGAGAATATTCGTTGGTTGGTTCAACGCTATACTGGGGACACTTTGCTTTCATTCCTGCTTCTTTCAACATTGCATCAATTTCTGCTGCGGTAAACTGTCTTAAATAAATTTGGTTTTTACCTGCTGGGTTCAAACGACGTATCCAGTTATGGATGATATGCGAAGGGCAAAGTTTATTGTGGAATGAATGGTTGAAAATAAAAGTTCCACCTGGCTTGAGGACGCGCGCCATTTCAACCATCAATTTCCGCAGTTGCGCTTCAGGGATGTGCATAAACACACAGTTAGAAATTAGTAAATCTATCGAATTATCTTCTAAAGGTAAAATTTCGGCAGAATTACAAATCACATTAAATTCGGCGCCTGGAAAGAAATCATACTCTTGCTTACACTTGAGTAGGCGCCGTAATAAAGGTTCAGAGATATCCAAACCGTAATATTTTGAAGTGCGAAGATTTTTATCTAGTGAGAGATATAAAGGAATGCGTCCATAACCGCAGCCAATCTCTAATACACTGTCAACAGACTTATTTTTAGGAAACTTGCTCCAAATACCCGAAGGAGTTCCAGTCAAAAGCTTATAGTCTTTTTTTATTGCAGAACCAGAGTCAGCTTGTTCGATTTTCTGCGAACCATAGTACGTCTTACCGATTTCATCCCATAGTTGCTTGTGTCCGGTATTATTTAAATTCTCATAATCTTGGGGCAGGTAAACACCATCCCGAAGCTGATATTCATTCAGGCTGGGTTTTACGCTCATCGCTTGACTCATAAAAGTAACTTCTCTTGAGTATTATATGTTTTTCGTTATACGCGCAATCGGCAGTAAACCGCAATTGTTAGATTTGCGGGTATATAAAGACATTTGTTTAATTTTATCGGTATTTTTTCCGATACTATATCCAATTTTTACGCTCATTTACCAAAAATATCGTTCTTCTGACAAGAAATATCGACTTTAAAGTTGTTTAATATAGTTATAGCTGTAGAATCTGAGGCTACCATGTCAATTGCGTCACATCATAAAAAAGTAGTCGTAGTCGGCGCCGGTTGGGCAGGTTTAGGCGCCACGTATCATCTTGCGAAACAAGGGTATGATGTGACATTGTTAGAAGCAGGCGCCTATCCAGGTGGGTTAGTAGCAGGTTGGAAAACTCCAGGTGGACGTTCAGTAGAAGCAGGTATTCACGGTTTTTGGTATCCTTACCGCAATATATTCTCGCTTACCAACGAATTAGAAATAAACCCTTTTACTCATTGGACACGTTCATCGCAGTATTCCCCTAACGGTAAGACCGTTGAATCTCCAATATTTCAAGATTTGCCCAGACTTCCGACCCCCATCGGCACATTTGTTTACACCCAGTTTAAACGCTTACCATTAATCGACCGCATCAGCGCTTTACCGTTATTGTATGCAGTCGTTGATTTTGATAACTCCGATCAAGCTTGGCACCGTTACGACTCAGTGACAGCGCGCGAGCTGTTTAAACAATTTGGAGTTTCCGCACGTCTTTACCGCGAATCATTTGAACCAATGTTACTAGTAGGATTATTTGCCCCAGGCGAACAATGTTCTGCCGCTGCAACATTGGGAATGTTATATTATTTTATTCTTGCTCATCAACCTGATTTTGATGTTGTTTGGTGTCGAGGAACAGTCGGAGAAAAAATCTTCCGTCCTTGGGTAGAACATATTGAAAAGCTAGGGGCAAAAGTCTTAGCCAACCGTCGCGTTACTGATATAATAACTGAAAATAACAAAGCTACAGGTGTAGTTTGTGGTAATGAAGTATTCGATGCGGATGCCGTAATTTTTGCAGTTGGAATTACGGGAATGAAAAAGATTGTCGCAAATAGTCCCACTCTACAAACTCGTAGCGAATTTAGAAATTTGACAAACTTAGGCGCCGTTGATGTAGTCGCCGTGCGCTTATGGTTTGATAGAAAAATAAATATTCCACTTCCTTCTAACGCTTGCTTTGGTTTCGACGCAACAACGGGATGGACGTTCTTTGATTTAAACGCTTTACACGATGAATACCGCGATGAACCAGGAACAGTTGTAGAAGTAGATTTTTATCACGCTAATCAATTTGTACCGCTTAACGATGAAGAAATTATTCCAATTGTCCAGAAGTATTTACAATCATGTGTACCTGCATTTGGTGGCGCCAAAGTAATTGATAGCAGTGTGATTAGATTACCGCAAGCTGTTTCACATTTTGCACCAGGAAGTTATCAACACATGTTACCAGCTACTACAAGTTTTTCCAATGTATTTATGAGTGGTGATTGGATAATTACCCGTCATGGTTCATGGTCGCAGGAAAAAGCATATGTAACAGGCTTAGAAGCAGCTAATTTGGTGATTTCGCAATTAGGTGAAGGTATATATGCTAATGTACTACCAATAGAACCAGACGAAGGACATATCCAAACCCTTAGACAAGTTAATCGGAATTGGCGCCAGCTTACTAAAGCTATCGTCCCTGACTTTTGGCTACCATAACTCACAAGGCTTTTTATTAGTCTTGTCAAAAAACTGGAAACATAAATCGTAGGTTGGCTTCGCTTTAGCGAAGCCAACATCAACGGTAGATAAATAGCTGAAAACTAGCTAAAAATAATGCAGCTTATAACCGTGCTTATATCTAATATCCATTAGTCTCATATCATCTGTATATAATTTAACCTCATCCGGGTCACAATTTTGACCATCAAGCAACTCAATGACCTTTTAAAGCACTCTGCCTCTGCTGTTAACATATTTGTGAGGCTTGGATACAGCTCAATACAATCCCCTGGCGCAATGTATAATATAGGGGAATACTCTTGACCAATTACAACAACCCAAAAGTAATGCTCATCTCGACTGTGAAGTATGGGGAACCAATGACGGCTCCAGCAACTTAAGTCGTCTTTACTTTCATAATTTTCGTAACCGCACAAATCCCCTATAACAGCGAATGAACCTCTCAATTAGTAAACGTCTAAAGCATTTTCTAGAGATAACATCCAGTAGTTTCTAAATATGAATGAATTGCTCCAAGGATTTCCATTTTGCCATTGGTATAATTCAT
>NZ_JBXXZH010000084.1:0-33159 GCF_059640475.1 Calothrix sp. CBUCES-K 9914 | reverse complement strand
AATCACGGCGCCATATTTCGGGAACAACGCGCGTTGCTCTCATGCGCGAATTTTATTTTTGGGGGCACACATAACAGATGCTGCGTCCTTCGCACGGGTTTTCAGGTCGATTTCCGCAATTTCAAGGAAGGCATTTCTTGAGCGCAATGTTAAAATTGATACTGGTAAAATGTATTCAAGTATTTATAAGGGGGTAGTTTAACGGGACTACCCATCTTTTTATTCACATTTACCAAAGTGTTAACTGCTGGTAGTTATTTACTGGTGTCATATTCAACCAGTCCGGCGCCACCAACCCATCCTTTAAGAAAATGAACTCAACCGGAATATCTAAATAATAAGCATAAGCATATTATTAATTGATGAACGCGCAAGGGAGCGCACCTTTTAATTTTACTTCGTGGGAGTATATATGACGGAATTAGAAGGGCGCCGATTCTCACCAACTGTTCAAAACTCAGCTTTAAATTTTTTTCACGGGGTACATAGCGAATAATCGGAGCGTGGGCACCGTACTGCAATGATGGCGCCAGTTCTTACTACCGACCTCACAGTACCAGCAATTCTTAAGAAAAATTGCATCAGTTGCTTCTAGTCATAAATACTGATAAATATAAGTTTAATAACAAACTTTAATAATCATTTTCACTCATCAGGGTATTAGCATGATAGTTAATAAACAGGGGTTAATTCAAAAGCTTTTATTATGCAGCTTTTTATCGCTTGCTAGTACACCTGTCAAGGCACAAATTACACCTGACAGCACGTTGGGAGCAGAACCATCTAAACTTACCCCAAACGTACTAATCAAAGGCGCCGATGCTGATTTGATTAATGGTGGCGCCCTGCGTGGTAATAATCTTTTTCATAGTTTTACAGAATTTAACATTAAAGATGGACAAAGTGTGTATTTTACTAATCCGTCTGGAGTAGTGAATATATTAACGCGCGTTACAGGTAAGAATGCGTCGAATATTTTGGGGACGTTGGGTGTTGATGGTGGCGCCAACCTATTTTTAATTAATCCTAATGGTATTTTATTTGGTCAAAATGCGCGCCTTGATATAGGAGGTTCGTTTCTTGGGACAACAGCGAATGGTGTGCAGTTTGGTAATCAAGGTAATTTTAGTGCGACTAATGCGGAGGCGCCTGGTTTATTAACTATTAATCCTTCGGCATTGTTTTTTAATCAGATTAATCCAAATGCTGCTATTGAAAATAATTCGGTGGCGCCTGTAGGTATATTCTCAGCAGGTTTTGACGCATTTGGATTGAGAGTACCAGATGGTAAAAGTTTGCTGCTAGTGGGTGGTAATGTCATCATGGATGGCGGTCAACTAAATGCTTTTGGTGGGAGAGTTGAATTAGGAGGATTGGTGTCCAAAGGAAATGTAAATATGAGCTTAAATGGAAGTGATTTAAGGCTAGAATTTCCTGATAATGTGACTCGTGCGACGGTTACGCTTAACAATACAGCAGGTGCATTTGTGACTGGTGCTGGTGGGGGTTATCTAACAATTAATGCCTCGAATATCGATATTTTGAGTGGAAGTATCCTTTCTGCTGGTATTGGTCAAGGTTTGGGGGCGCCTGAAACCATTGCAGGAGACATTACCCTCAGTGCCATTGGAGAAATTAAAATTGCTGGTTCTGGAAGTCAAGTTAGAAATTTAGTGCGTATAGATTCAAAAGGGCATGGAGGAAATATAACCATTGATGCTGGTTCCTTGAAGTTAGAAGATGGTGCTAATCTATCAGCCTCAACTTATGGAAAAGGAAATGCAGGAAATGTGACGGTAAATGCTTTAAATAGTATTTCCCTTACTGGTGGTGACATCTTCAGCATAGTAGGGGCTTCTGGTGTGGGAAAGGGCGGTAATATCAATATTAATGGCGCTACTCTTTCTTTGACTGATGGTGCCAGACTTGAAAGCTCAACTTATGGAATTGGGAATGCAGGAAATGTGACGGTAAATACTTTAAATAATATTTCCCTTGCTGGTAGTAGTTACATCTTCAGCACAATAGAAGCAGGGGGTGTAGGCAAGGGTGGTGATATCAATATTAATGGCGCCACCCTTTCTTTAGCTGACGGTGCCCAATTATTAACAATTACTCATGGTGCAGATGGTACACAAGCTGCTGGTAAGGGTTCGGCAGGCAATGTAAATGTGAAAGTAAGAGGAACTGTTGATATTGCTGGGCAGAAAAATGGTTTTGATAGTAAGATTTCCAGCGATGTGAAAACAGAAACAGAAGGGAATGCGGGTAATATAACCATTGATGCTGGTTCTTTGAACTTACGAGATGGCGCCAGACTTGAAGCCTCAACTTATGGAATTGGGAATGCAGGTAATGTGACGATAACTGCTAAGGATAGTATTTTCCTTGCTGGTAGTAGTTACATCCTCAGCATGATAGAAGCAGGGGGTGTGGGAAAGGGTGGTGATATCAATATTAATGGTGCCACCCTTTCTTTAACTGACGGTGCTCAACTAGGAACTGGTACTCGTAGTGCATCTGATACTCAAAGGGCAGGTAGGGGTGATGCGGGGAATGTGAATATAAAAGTTACAGGTGTTATTGATCTCGCTGGCGAAAAAGATACATCCAAGAGTGCTATTGATAGCAGAGTAGAAACAGGTACAGTAGGTAATGCGGGTAATATTACCATTGATACTGGTTCCTTAAAGTTTCGTTCGGGCGCCGGTGGAATTGCGGCTTCAAGTTTTGGACGGGGGAATGCAGGGAATGTAACAGTGCGAGCAAAAAATGATGTCTCCCTTGTAGACGGCAACATTTTCAGCACGGTGGAAGCAGGAGGTGTAGGTAACGGCGGCAATATTGACATAAATGCTTCTTCATTGTCACTGCTTTCGGGTGCCCAACTACTAACTTTTACTCGTGAAGCATTTGATACTCAGCCTGCAGGACAGGGTAATGCTGGCAATATTAATGTTCGAGTAACTGGTGATGTCGATATTGCTGGAGAGAAAAACGGTTTTCCCAGTCAAATCACTAGTTCCATAGCAGCAGGGACAATCGGCAATGGAGGTAATATTACTATCAATTCTGCTTCTTTCTCATTACGAGATAATGCAAAACTTAGTGCCTCAACTTATGGGCAGGGGAATGCGGGAAATATTGATGTTAAAGTAACAGGTGCAGTAACATTATTGGGAACAAAAGACACAAATACTACTAGTGCAATTTTTAGTGGTGTAGAACCCGGAGGTGTGGGTAAGGCTGGTAACATTACTATCGATGCTGACTCGTTTTTACTACGAGATAACATTCAACTTACGGCCTCAACATCTGGACAAGGAAGTGCGGGAAATGTGATAGTACGTGCAAGAAATGCTGTTTCTCTTGTAGGTGGCAGCATTCTCAGCACAGTTCAAGCAGGAGGTGTGGGTAAGGGTGGCAATATCGATATTAATGCTGCAATGCTTTCACTAACTGATGGTGCCCAACTCCAAACCATTACTTTCGGTGCCTCTGATACCCAAGGGGCAGGACAAGGTTCAGCAGGTAATGTGAATATTAAAGTCACTAATGCTGTTGAAATTTCTGGTTTTGGTACCGCAATTGGTAGCTTGGTGGAAACAGGTACACAAGGCAATGGAGGTAATATTACCATTGATGCAAATTCCTTTTACTTACGAAACGGTGCCTTCTTGGACGCGCGCACTCAAAGTGACAATAAAGGTGGCAACATTACGATAAATGCGAATACTTTTGAAGCTCTCACTGGGGGGCGACTTATCACTAATACCGAGAGTAATGGTTCTGCGGGTAAAATTACAATTAACGCTGCTAACCAACTAACTATTAGTGGTAATAACCCGAATTATAATGACCAACTAATTATCTTCCCCAGTATCTCAAATATCGGCGCCAACGCTGGTTTATTCGTCAACTCCACAGGACCTGGAACCACTGGCGACATTGAAATCAACTCCCCAAATATCACTTTAGATAATCAAGGAAAACTTGAAGCTAATTCTACATCAGGTAACGGCGGTAACATCAAACTCAACAGTGATTTACTTTTATTAAGAAGAGGCGCCCAAATCTCAACCAACGCAGGTACAGAACAACTTGGTGGCGATGGAGGTAACATTGATATTGATTCTCGTTTCATCGTCGCTGTCCCCAACGAAAACAGTGATATAACCGCCAATGCTTTTAGTGGTAAAGGTGGTAACGTAAATATCCGCGCGCAAGGTATTTTCGGCATAGAACCGCGCGCAATAGAATCTCCACAAACAAGCGATATCACCGCAAGTTCCGAACGTGGTGTTCAAGGAGAAGTCTCTATTACTCAACCTGATGTTAAACCAGCACAAGGATTAATCGAATTACCAGAAGAAGTAGTTGATGCTACCCGTAAAGTTGCTCAAATTTGTCCAAGAGAACCCGGCGCCAAACCACTTGGAGAATTTACCATCACAGGACGCGGCAGTTTACCACCCAGCCCACTCGAACCATTACCCGGCGCCACTAACACCACTAAATTAGCAACCTTGGATACTAACAATACTAATGTATCAAAAACAGCCCCCAATAAAGTGCAAAACGCAATAGTTGAAGCACAAGGCTGGGTTAAGAATCAAGATGGAAGTTTGGAGCTTGTTGCAATGGCGCCGAATACTACACCTAGCGCGCGCGTTGTAGTATCTGTATGTCCAAGTAATTAATCTTAAATAATTAAATATTTATAAATGCCACTTGTTACACAAAAACAGTAATTATTAAGAAAAACTGCATAAATTGATTCTAGTTATAAATCCTGATAAATATAAGTTTAATCAGAAAACTTGATAATCATTACCATTCAAACAAAGTGCGATGAATAAGAAACAGGGTTTAGCTCACTCGCTTTTATTATGCACCTTTTTCTTTCTTGCTAGTACTAGAGTTCATGCACAGATTACACCTGATAATACCTTGGGAGTGGAATCATCTAAACTTACTCCAAATGTATTAGTGAACGGTGCCAATGCTGATTTGATTAATGGTGGCGCCCTGCGTGGTAATAATCTTTTTCATAGTTTTACAGAATTTAACATTAAAGATGGACAAAGTGTGTATTTTGCTAACCCATCAGGAGTAGTGAATATATTAACGCGCGTTACAGGTAGTAGTGCGTCGAATATTTTGGGGACGTTGGGTGTTGATGGTGGCGCCAATCTATTTTTAATAAATCCCAATGGTATTTTGTTTGGAAAAAATGCTTCTTTAGATGTGCGAGGTTCGTTTGTAGGGACAACTGCGAACGGGGTGCAGTTTGGAAACCAGGGTAATTTTAGTGCTTCCGAACCCTCGGCACCTGCTTTGTTGACAGTCAACCCTTCGGCATTGTTTTTTAATCAGATTAATCCAAGAGCTGCTATTCAAAATAATTCGGTAGCACCTGCGGGAAAAGACCCAGCAGGTTTTAAAGCAGTTGGCTTACGAGTACCAAATGGTGAAAGCTTGCTGCTAGTCGGTGGTAATGTCAGTATGGATGGTGGTGAATTAAATGCTTATGGTGGAAGAGTTGAATTAGGAGGATTAGCATCAAATGGAAATATAAATCTCTTTTTTGATGACAATAATTTAAGACTGAGATTCCCTGAAAATATAACTCGTGGAACGGTCACTCTAACAAATCAAGCTAAGGTATATGTGGGAGGTGCTGGTGGCGGTGATATTGCAGTTAATGCTCAAAATATAGAAATTTTTGGACGAAGTGGTCTTTATGCTGGCATTGCTCAAGGTTCAGGGGTGCCAGACTCTACTGGAGGAAATATTACCTTGAATGCAACAGGAGAAATCAAAATTACGAATAAGAGTGAAATTAATAATTCAGTCAGACATAGTTCAAAAGGTAATGAGGGAAATATTATCATTAATACAAATTCCTTCTTATTACAAGATAGCGCCATACTTTTTACCTCAACTTTTGGACAAGGAAATACAGGGAATGTTACGGTAACTGCAAAAAATGATATTGAGATAAACTCACCTAAAATGACTTTAGATAATCAAGGAAAACTTGAAGCTAATTCTACATCTGGTAATGGTGGTAACATCAAACTTAATAGTGACTTACTTTTATTAAGGAGAGGCGCCCAAATTTCCACCAACGCAGGTACAAATGAACTTGGTGGAGATGGAAGTAACATTAATATTGATTCTCGTTTTATTGTCGCTGTGCCCACAGAAAACAGCGATATTACAGCAAATAACTTTACTGGTAGAGGTGGTAATGTTTTCATCCGCGCCTTCAGTATTTTCGGTATTGAATCGCGCGCATTACCATCAAACGCAAGTGATATCACTGCAAGTTCCATGACTGGTGTTCAAGGACAAGTATCTATCACTCAACCTGATATTGAATTACCAACCAACTTAGTTGATGCATCGGGGGCAATTGCCCAAGGTTGTACCCCTAGAAATGGACGAACTGCGAGTAAATTTATCTATACTGGAAGAGGAGGAATACCAGAAAACCCCTACGAACCATTACGCAAGCGTGCAGTCATAACGAAATGGGTGACACTTCCAACACTTCCAAATAATGAAAGTCAAAAAACAAGGGAAATATTTGAAGAAGTCACAGCAAAACCAACTCCGAAACCAATTGTGGAAGCGCAAAGTTGGGTTAAAAACGCAGATGGAAGTATGGAACTTGTGGCAATAGCGCCACTGCATAAGCTCAAATTCAAAATTCAGAATTCATTCATGTCCGCAGGAAAATGCATTTAGGTAAGAGGGTATTTAAAGATACTATAAATACATGTAGATTTAAGAATATTGAATTACTTATTTAATTTTTCTTAGGAGGGACATGAATGAACTTTTAATTTGAGCGTAGCGAGTGGCGCCTGGAATCATTGCGAACAAAAGTACTTAACTTAAAAGTATTGATATTATGTTATTTGAAGTAGTTAGGGTACGCTCAAACTGCAAAAAATGGTGTCGAACGCACCCTAAACGTTATAATTTCTTAATAAATTCCCAGATGTTGAATTGGTATAAGGATTAATCGAACTATTAGCATGTATCAAATTTGGTGCTGCTAGCATCATATGTATAAAATCATTCTAGTATTTACAAGTTTTGTTTCGCTTCTGTTACATATAACAAATAACTGAAGTGTGGGCGCCTGCTCGTATTTGTGCTATTAAAATCCTGTAAAAACTATTAATATCTACCAATATTCCTTGGAATATGAAATATTTATAAAAGTTTTTATCAGGTTGTTTAGTAGGTGTTATTTTCAATGATTAAAAGCTAACTTTAGCCAGGAGAGAGTCAATATTTTCTTAAACTAAGTCCAAGTTCTATCTGTGAGCGTCATGTCCAAAAAGTACCAAATAAAGTTACCACGCATACCAGAGTTGAAACGGTTACTATCTTACCAGCGAGAGTGGTTGCGTGGAGACATATTAGCAGGTGTGACAGTAGCGGCTTACTTAATACCACAGTGTATGGCTTATGGGGAGTTAGCAGGGGTGCAACCTGTGGTGGGATTGTGGGCAATTATACCGCCAATGGTTATTTATACAATACTTGGGTCATCACCACAAATTTCGGTAGGACCAGAATCGACTACTGCGGTAATGACAGCGGCAGCGATTACTCATGCTGTTGCATCTAATGGTGGTAACTATGCCAGCCTTGTTTCTATGCTGGCTTTAATGGTTGGTGTTGTATGCATCATTGGCTATATTGCTCGTCTGGGTTTCCTAGCTGATTTATTGTCTAAACCAATATTGGTTGGTTATATGGCAGGAGTTGGCGTGATTATGATTGCTGGGCAGTTAGGTAAAATAGGCGGAATTAAGATTGAAGCAAATACTGTTTTTGGGGAAGTAAATGAATTTTTGGGAAAGCTAGATCGAATTCACCAACCAACTTTAATTTTAGGAGCTATAGTCTTAGCTTTTTTATTCATCATTCAGCGCGCCTTTCCAGATGCACCGGGTCCACTGTTGGCGGTGTTACTGGCAACGGCTAGTGTCGGGCTACTCCATCTCGACCGACAAGGGGTGGCTGTGGTAGGAGAAATTCCGGCTGGCTTACCACATTTTACTTTACCTCAGCTATCAACTAAAGAGATATCAACACTTGTAGCTTCAGCGATTGGAATTGCGGTTGTTGGCTATTCAGATAATGTTCTCACAGCAAGGGCATTTGCTACCCGCAACCACTATAAAATTGACGCTAACCAAGAACTATTGGCACTAGGAGCCTCAAACTTGGGAAACGGATTGATGCAGGGTTTTCCTATTAGTAGTAGTGGTAGTCGTACTGCGATTGCGGACTCATTAGGCAGTAAAAGCCAAATGTTCTCTTTAGTTGCCCTAGTTGTAGTCATCTTAGTATTGTTATTTATGCGACCCTTGCTGGCACAGTTTCCCAAGGCGGCGTTGGGGGCGATTGTCATCTATGCAGCTACTAAACTCATTGAAATACCAGAATTTCTCAGGTTGGCAAAATTCCGACGTATTGAACTATTCGTGGCTCTGGCTACAACGGTTGGAGTTTTAATCACAGATATTTTAGTTGGTGTTGGTGTAGCGGTAGGGTTATCTGTGATTGATGTATTTGCAAGGGTCGCACGACCGCACGACGCAGTTTTGGGAGAAGTGCCAGGTTTAGCAGGATTGCACGATATTGAAGACTGGGAAGGAGCCACAACTATCCCAGGATTGGTAATTTATCGGTATGATGCTCCCCTTTTCTTTGCCAATGTAGAACATTTCAAACAACGAGCATTGCAGGCAATTGAGGCAGAAACAACACCCGTAGAGTGGTTTGTGCTGAACACAGAAGCAATTGTTGAAGTTGATATTACTGCTATCGACACATTAACAGAATTGCATCGCGAACTAGCCGCCAGGGGTATTACTTTTGCCATGACACGTGTAAAACAGGATTTATACAAGCAATTGAAGCGGTCACAGCTTCTACTCAATATTGGTTCTGAACATATTTATCTTACCTTACATACTGCAATCGCAGCATTTCAAGCCCGCGAGCGCCATTTCAACAAAGACTAATGAATCAAACAAACAACATTAACGGCGCCTATTTTCAGCAAGTTAAAAAATCAATCTTTGGGTTTTATTTTTTTACAGGCATATACAATATAACGGCGCCACTCAAGCTACCCAGTTTCGCTTGCAAGGTCTTGGTAAAAAAGAATCCTTAGCACAAGAAATATTGATGAAACTACCGTTAAGCAAATTTAACCATATAGTAAAGGCTGGACTAAGAGGGCGTGTGATTTATCTTTTCAAGAATCTAGTCCCAAAATTTCGCTTTATTGGTTTTAAGAAAAAAACTGCATAAGTCCGTTCTACCTGGGAATACTGATAAATATAAGAACACGGACAGGCGCCAGTTTAAACAGCATTCCGGGATTACCACGAAGGCACCATAGGTCGCACGATGTTATTATTGCTACTGGTAAAATGTCTGATCGAGTATTTACAAGTGTTTTTTGGGGTAGTCAATTTAAAGACTCACCCCAAATTTTTAACTTTCCAACTGCTGGTAAAATATTTAACATTCAGCAAGGCGCCTGTACATATGTTAATTGAATTACCGTCGATAAGTTGTTGATGCTAATTATCAAGTTGCTCAAAGAGAGTCCAAGGTTTCCCGGCGCCAAACCACTTGGAGAATTTACCATCACAGGGCGCGGTTCTTTACCCCCCAGTCCTTTGGAACCATTACCCGGCACCACTAACATCACTAAGCTAGCAACCCTAGACAACAATACTTATGTATCAAACAGAGTTCCCAACAAAGTGCAAAGTGCAATAGTTGAAGCACAAGGCCTCGTTAAGAATAAAGATGGGAGTTTGGAGCTTGTTCCATTGGCGCCAGTAACTACGCCAAACGCGCATATTGTATCATCTGCATGTCTTGGTGGTTAAGCCTATACACGTTTTGAAATTGGCGCCAAATTATTTTAATATAGACCAAGCAATGCATAAGTTGATACTACTTAGAAATAGTGTTATACGTAGTTTAAGAAAACTGTGATAATTATTATCAATAAGGATAAAATGTAATGAGTAAAAATCTAGCTTTGCTGCAAAAGCTTTTATTATGCGTTTTTTTCATAACTATTAGTACATCAGCACAAGCGCAAACACTCAATAATAGCTCTCAAGCAGAAATATCAAAACTTGCAGTAAGCAGCAGCCGTGCCAAACAGTATTCTGCTTCTTCTAAAAATTCAAATGGTAATGGATGTTATAGAAGTCAAGACAACAAAGATAGCTTATTGTACACAAGCTTTGATGGTAGCTATACTGCCTTATTTCCTGGCAAGCCAAAAGAAGAAGTTGATAAGTCTACCCAAACAAAATTTATTACTAAAAGAGTAGCCTATCGAACCCCAGACAATAAATATTATTACACAATAGAAACTAATAAGTATTTAAAAAAATTATCTAAAAAAGAAATAAATGCACTATTGATTTTTTTTATGAATATAATAGTACTGGTACAGAAGGATTTGAATATAAAAGGAGATTTATTTTCAATGGTTATGATGCTCATGAATATATAATTTATGATAATAAATGGAATGGAGCAGTTAAAACAAGAATCTTTTTTGATGTACGCCAATCAACTTTATATAAAATATCAGTTGGCACAGGAGGAGAAGGTATCCCATCTGGAAGTTTAAATACTCCGGAAATAGAATCTTTTCTTGATTCGTTAAAATTAAAGAAATGAGATAAGGTGAAATTTGTACTAGAGTTAAGAGCGCCAAACCATATTACACTAATACGATTGCATTAGTGTTGGCGCCGTCTGCTTACTAAGAAACGCAAATCAGTAGTTGACTTGGTGCGCTTCCTTAAAGCATCATCAACTATGTTAGATACCGCTAGATCAAGATTTTTGTAAATTTAGATGCATTTGTCTTAATTCTTATAGTAAGAGACTATGCAGGTAAGAATGTAGACAAATCCTATAATTGATGCTCTGCCGCAAGGGCTATTGTAATAGAGTAAAGAATTTATGCCTAGGATTCGCTTTGCCATTTCTGCCATCATCAGCTTTATCGTTGTTATAGTAGCTTCTTTCTTCACTCCTAGCACCTTATTACCCGCTCGCACAATAGCGACAACTTCATCTGCTATACAGATTGAAGCTGGTTATCATGACACACAAAATGCACTTGACTCTGCGGCTCAAAAACTTTCAAAACCATCAATCCAAAATAACACTTTTTCTATTTTAAATCGAACCTACTTAACTCAAAACAACAATAAATCTAATTTTGATCCATGTAATTCTGAATCACACAAACGGTTATTACGATTAAGCAGACCTAATGGTCTTCCTGACAAAGTACAAACAGCTCTTACAGGTGAAAAAGCTGAACTACAGCCAATCGCAGACGGTTCAGGGGAATATGTATATGATGAATATAAAATTGTCATCGATAAAATGCCCCCAGGAATGACACCGGAAAAGTTTCTTAGCGAAATGCTGAAAAACCTTAACGGAAAGGTCAATGACTCAGAATTCAACGATATTAACGAGTTTAAGCGCCGAAGCAATAAGCTTCCTAAGCTTGGAGATATCTATGATATCGACATACTTGGGCCAGATAACGGCAGCGTCGTGTTAAGCGACCGCAGTGACTCATACTTTGTGTTTAGCACTATTAAAACACCTGAAACTGGCTCTCATCCAGAACATGGTTCACGCGAGTTTGGGTTTGAACAAAATTCTGATGGGAGCGTAACTTTTTACACTAGAGGCGTGTCAAGACCCGAATATGAAGTGAGCGGCTTGGTAGGAAGTTTTTTCCAAAGGCGTAGTTGGACAAGTTTAATGCGCGGGATTGGTAATACTATTAATAATGCAGGTGGTCAAACACGCCCAAGCTCATTTAAAGAATTTAAATATGAGCAGCAGAACCCTCCTAAATGTAAGAATAATGGAGGGAGTAACCCCAATAAAAAATTAAAACAAGGCAAAAGTTACGGTGATCCTCACTTAATTACTTTTGATGGATTAAGCTATAGCTTTCAGACAGTTGGGGAATTTATCCTTGTTAAATCCAACGACGGTCAATTTGAAGTTCAAGTACGCCATGCACCTGTCAATTCATCACTATCACTGAATAGCGCTGTAGCCATAAAAGTGGGTAATGACCGTGTGACATTTTATTCAAAAGACTTTCCTGACTCTAATATCAGCACTCCCCTAAGAATTAATGGCAAACCTACTCTAATCCAAGGTGATTCTCTATCACTATCAGGTGGTAACACTATAGCTAAAAGTGGTAATACCTATATAGTTAATTTATCTACGGGTGAGAAGGTTGTAGTAGACACAGCCAAATTTGGAGATAATTTTTATTTCAACGTCTCACCTTTTGTCTTAGATTCACAACCTGAGCGCTATAGTGGCTTACTCGGTAATGTTAATGGTAATCCCAAGGATGACCAACAAATTCGTGGTGGTGCTATTTTATCTTCAAAATCAACCTATGGAGATGTAAAGCAGGTGTTAAACTTAGTCGGAGTTGGGCAACTTCCTTTTTCTCTAGATGCAGCTGAAAAACTTTATTTTGACCAACTTTATAAGGATTTTGCCAACAGTTGGCACCTTAGCCAAAAAGAGTCGCTGTTTGATTATTTGCCTAATAAGACCACAGAAAGTTATACAAATCGCAATTTTCCAGATAAGTATCTCAAACTAGAAATGTTATCCACACAACAAATTAAAAAAGCGCGTTCTAAATGTGAAGCAGCTAAGGTTAGTGAAGATACGATGGAGGGGTGTATTTTTGACGTTGGATTTACAGGATTTTCTGAGTTCGCTTACGCTACAGCGGAAATAAATGGTTACCTAGAAACCGTTAATAAACTTTTCCCAAGTTTAAATATTTCTACACCTGAAAGGGCAGTTGATAATGTAATAAACCGGGTTAAACCCAAAGTTTGCTTACCTTTTGTAGGCTGTTTATAAAAAATTTATAGGAACTTCCATTTTCTTGTCTCGATTAGTAAATTATGGCAGTAAAAGTGAAATAAAATGAGCGTGGTTACGGTGCCACCGCACACGTACCTCTTGTCAACAATACGTATAATTAGGGACATTTGTGTAGATGGTGCCCAAATCTCCACAAATGCAGGTACTGAAAACAAGGTGGTGATGGAGGCAACATTTTTTACTCCTATTGGTGCCCTTTAATTATTAAAAAAACTGTATAAGTTCGTTCTAGTCAGAAATACTGGTTCTTGCGTACATAGCGTGCTAAATTTTAATTACAGGTGATAATTTTCCCTTATTATCAAGGCTTACAGGCACTTATAATTGAAATTTCAATAATTTTATTGTTATAAAGGTAATCATGGCTATAATTAAAGCATAGCAAGGATTTCAAGCTCATTTATCAACAGATTTAGCACGCTAAGTACGAAAGAGCCATCTTTTTTTGATTCATTAAAATTAAAGACATGATATCAGGCGAAATTTGTCCAAAACAACCCGGCGCCACCAACACCACCAAGCTACCAACTTGAGGCAATAGTACAAAAATATTAAACATAGCCCCCAACAAAGTGCTTTGGGCAATAGTTGAAGCGCTCCCACAAGGGTGAAGAATTAAGATGGAAGGAAAGGAGCTTGTTGCAATGGTGAGCGAGCCAGCAGTGTCGGTTTCCCGTTGGGCGCCGGGATACTACACAAGGGCGCGTGTTGTCACATCTATGCCCGATTAAAACATCTGAATAAAAACTAAAATTTACTCTTGAAACGCCGCCAGCAATCAATAATCAATTTCTCTTACAATTATTGTTGCATCAAGTAGTATAAAGGCGCATAGCATTTTTCAATTCCGTGCATTATTGTATTAGCATCGAGTGCCGTGCTTTGTAGGTGATACCAAATCCACCTTGCCCAAGTCATTGACCTCAACAGTTTTGATTTGTGATACCATATCTTTAGTTTGATGGCAAAACACTTATATCCACTTGGTTTTGGCTGAGAATATTAATTAAATTAGGGTCATTGGACAAATTTACCTTCTTTTGGTTAGGGTCAAGCTTAACCTTTACGATTGCTATTGTCCTATCTGCACTTAAACTTACTCTTTCTACTTTGCCATTTTTAACAGATTGAATAAATTTGCTATATTCCCAAGTTTCTCTTGGTAGATTGGTTCTTGAATACATCCCATTAACACTAGGGAAATAATAATTGTTTTTATTTTATGCATCTTTATCTATCTAATTGCTATAGGAATACTACTATAGCGTAACCACTCGTTAGTAACAAGAAGTTATTCATAGTAAAACTTTACCAGTACTTTTGCATTAATGTCGGCACCATTTAAAAATAACTACAATCAAATGGTTAGTCAAAGTAAAATAGGCGCAAGATAGACTCTTTGATAGAAGCGCTTTGATTTACAAGCGTGCGAGGTAATCATCAAGTCGGTGTTCAAAAACAATATCCCAAGGCAAGTTAGCCTTTTCTCTGACTTGATACACACCTTCACGCTCAACTCGAAATTCCCTAATTAAACCTTCACGTTTCGCATTACTTAATTTAAGTATTGCTGGAGGAGTTAATTCTAAAATCCGGCCTCGCTCCACATCTGTTAGAGCATTCCAGGCTTCATGTTTATATTCTCCATGTGTATTAAATGCTACTGATATTTCTTGCCAACTCTTAGCAGATTGCAATGCTTGAACTAATTCTTGAACAGGCGCTCCTGTTTGTGACTGAGTAGCTACAGATGTTAATAACTCGTAATCCTCAATCAAATCTTCTTTTTCTTCTAGCTCGAAACTCCAAGTGTCTTCAGTAACCGAGTCTTCATTGTTCCAAGGATTATACTCAAATGTCTCTTCGTTAAAATCTTCTTCTATATCCACTTGGTCTTCATCCCAAGAATGAACAGAATTTGACGCTTCCGAAACTAATGGCGCCGTTTGATTTTCATCTACCACATCTTCAAAGGGCGCCGTAGCTATGGTAGTGAGGGAAGTTCTTACATTTTCTCCTACAATATCTTGTGGCGCCGTTTCTACATCTTCTTGTGGCGCCTCACGAACGACTATTTCTGTAACAGTACTCTTAGTTTCTCCTACATCTATAACTTGAACCAATTTTTTAAATTCATTCTGATAAAAATATATTATTGCTTGCTCTGCAATCGTTTCCCCACTTTTTCCCTGAGCTTCCATCATCTCTTGGAGCATCACACCCGCTGTTTGGTTGTAAATCGGCGCAATTACACACGCGCGCTTACCATCGGGCATCATTCTCCAGATAGACGGCGCCTCTTCTTCCCTCTTCGCTCTCGGTTTGTGGCATTGTTTCATAAAACCGCGAACTTTATCTTGAGTTATTTGAGGCAGAGCTTTCATTTGAGGGATAACTGACTCGTATTTTTTGAAGTTAAGAGCGATTTGAAAGATAGTACGTGGATCGATTTGCGCCAGTTCGTATGGAGTAAAGGTATTAAAAGCTGCCTCTACCTTGAGGTAAGTCTTCTCCTCACCTTGCCAGCAAAGCTTACTTAACAATTCTTTATATTCTTTTCTAGGTAACGTTACTTTTTGTTCTGCTAACCAGAACGAGTAACGTAAAAGCTGCACGGTTGACGTATATATGGCGCCGATTGGATGCACAACTAAGTTTGCATCGTTCATAAAATTGTTGAACTGTGATGGAGATATCACTAGTTCATCTAAACTGATAATGCTGAATCCCTGTATTTGTGCGAACATAGTAGTGCTTTTTTTTGTTGTTAGGCGCCTGTTTGAAACCCTTTGGGGAATGTGGCAGGCGCCTTGTTTTTTTACTTGTACTAAGATTATACAACTTTATTCGGGTAAATGGGCAACTGACAGTACAAACAAGGGTGATAATTTGACTCTTAAACCAGGCATTATTTGAGCTAGGTCTACATCAAGTGTTTGTGCCAGCGCAATCACTATTTTTGTTGAAACTACGGTTGCTGTTCCTTGCTCCAACTTTCTTATGTATTCTTGTGAACATTCGATACCAAGGCTCGCTACCCTGCGGGCTATTTCACGTCTTGACACATCACCGCGTATATGTCTTAGATTTTCACCGCATTTTGAATCCCAAGCTATCATTACAACTAAATCTAGTGGAACCATAAATATTTCCGAACCTTGAGATGACTCTTCGTGTGAACTGCTAGTTGACATTATATATAAGGTTTTGTACTATAGACATAAAATAGGCCAGTCTATTTATAAAACAAAAAAAGCGGATCAACTCATGATTACCGCTCTTGTTTTGATGACAATATTTAAATACGTAGGTGATTAACTTGATTCTATTGAGAGTAAAGTGGCGCCTGGTTACAGGGTAGGCACAGTATTTTTTTAGTTACATGTGTATAAACAGTAAAAAACTACAATAAAACATGCGGATAAAATGGCGCCTTGCTGTGTTGATGGCGGACAGAGAAATTGACTATATTATGTGTATCTGGGGTAAAGTGCGATGAATAAGAACTCTTGTTTAGTACACTCGCTTCTGCTGTGTGCCTTTCTCTCGCTTGGTAGTACTTCAGTTCATGCACAGCTTACACCTGATAATACTTTAGGGACGGAAGCTTCTAAACTTACACCAAATGTATTAATTAATGGCGCCAGTGCTGATTTGATTAATGGTGGCGCCCAACGTGGTAATAATCTCTTTCATAGTTTTAACGAGTTTAATATTAAAGATGGGCAAGGAGTTTATTTTGCCAATCCGTCTGGAGTAGTAAATATATTGACGCGCGTTACAGGTAATAATGCGTCGAATATTTTGGGAACGTTGGGTGTTGATGGTGGCGCCAATTTATTTTTAATAAATCCCAACGGTATTTTATTTGGTCGGAATGCTTCTTTAGATGTGCGGGGTTCGTTTGTAGGGACAACTGCTAATGGTGTGCAGTTTGGTAGTCAAGGTAATTTTAGTGCGACTAACCCGGAGGCGCCAGAAGTGTTGACAGTGAATCCTTCGGCATTGTTTTTTAACCAGATTAATCCAAATGCTGGGATTCAAAATAATTCGGTGGCGCCTGCTGGTAAAAACCAATCTGGTTCTGATGCAGTTGGTTTGCAGGTTACAGATGGTAAAAGCTTGCTGCTAATTGGTGGTAATGTCAGCATGGAGGGTGGACAATTAAACGCTTTTGGTGGAAGAGTGGAGTTAGGAGGATTAGCCTCACCTGGAACTGTAGGGCTTCAGGTAGATAGCAACAATATAAGCAGTGACTTTCCTAATAATATAGATAGAGCAAATGTATTTCTAACTAATGGTGCAAGTGTATATGTTCAATCACCAGAAGGCGGTAATATTACAGTTAATGCTCGGAATTTAGATATTTTGAAACGAAGCATTTTATTTACTGCAATCGAACCGGGTTTAAAGTTAGTTAGGACTACAGGAAATATTGTAATAAATGCTACAAATAATATAAATGTTGTTAATAGCGTTGTTGCTAACCGGGTACTATCGAAAGCAAAGGGTAATGCTGGTAATATAAACATCACCGCAACAACACTGTCTCTTTCTGATGGCGCCGCTCTATCTGCATCGACATTTGGTAGTGGTAAAGCTGGTAATATTGCTATTCGTGCCTCCGATAAAGTTGATCTAAATAACGGCAACTTGTATTCTCAGGCTGAACTTGGCTCAAGTGGCTCTGGTGGAAATGTAAGCATTGAAACTAGACGTTTATCTGTGCGTAATAATTCACAAATCTCCACTGGAACCATTAGCACTAGCTCTGGTGGTGGTGGAAATCTAACAATTAACGCCTTAAATTCGGTAGATATAACAAATAATGGTGGAATTTTCACTGATACAGAAGGAATTGGAGCAGCTGGAGATTTAAATATTTCCACAAAGCAATTAAATCTACAAGATGGTGGATTCATCTTTGGAGGTGCAAGAAGCACGGGTAGAGGCGGCAACATGACTATTAACGCTGAACGTGTAGATATTCTAGGTGTTTCAGCATCAGGTGAATTTAGCGCTATATTAAACCAATCTACAGGTGCTGGAGATGCAGGCGCCATTACCATCAACACTAACAAACTTAGTATTCAAGGAGGGGGAGGATTAGCGGCTCGAACTGCTGGAGGAGGTAAAGGTGGAACCGTTACTATTAATGCCTCAGATGCTGTAGAACTCAGTGGTGCATCACCAGATGGTAATGTCACCAGTTTATCTTCACAAACTAAAGGAACAGGAGATGGGGGTATTATAGCGATTAATACTCGACGGTTGAACGTCGAAAATGGGGCACAGATATCTGTTTCTACATTTGGTAAAGGTAAAGGAGGAAATTTAGAAGTAGCAGCTTCTGACTCTGTTGATTTAAGTGGAAGAGCGAAAAGTGGATTTTCTAGTGGTTTGTTTGCCCAGGTAAATAAAGGAGGAACAGGAGACGCGGGTAACTTAACGGTTACAACTAAACTGTTAACACTAACAAATGGCGCTAAAATTTCTGCGGCTACTTTAGGAGCGGGGCAAGGCGGAAACTTGAGTATCATAGCATTAGGAGGCGCAATTACATTAATCGGCACTGCAACAGATGGCACTACTAGTTCCATAACTGCTGGTACAGATGGAACTGGAAATGCGGGAAACGTAACAATTAGCACCGGAAAATTGATTGTTCAAGCAGGAGCCGCTGTAGAAGCCAGCACACAAGGCTTTGGCGAGGGAGGTTCTCTGATAATTAATGCCTCAGACTTAATTAATTTAGAGGGTGTATCAGCCAATGGTCGGTTTTTTAGCGGATTAACAACTCAGACTTTAGGAGCAAAAGCATCTGGGAATTTGATATTGAATACACCACAGTTGAAGATTCAAAATGGCGCTAGGGTTTCTGTAGGTAGCCTGGGAACAGGGAGAGCGGGTAGTTTAGAAATTAATGCACGTTCTATACAATTAGATAATCGGGGAGGTATCTTTTCTGGAACCAATTCAGGAAATGGTGGTAATATTTCACTGAGATTGCAAGATTTATTACTGCGCCGCAATAGCTTTATTTCTGCCACGGCTGGTACAGCTCAACTTGGTGGTGATGGAGGTAACATTAATATTGATTCTCGTTTTATTCTCGCTGTTCCTTCGGAGAACAGTGATATTACAGCAGATGCTTTTACTGGTAGAGGGGGTAATATTTTCATCCGCACGCAAGGTATTTTCGGTATAGAACCGCACGCAGTACCATCAAACGAAACCAGCGATATTACAGCAAGTTCTCAACGTGGTGTTCAAGGAGAGATTTTTATTACTGAACCCGATGTTAAACCAGCACAAGGATTAATCGAATTACCAGAAAAATTTGTAGATGCAAGCAATCAAATTGGTCAAATATGTCCCTCTGGGCTAACAGCTAAAACATCTGTTGGTAAATTTATTATGGTTGGACGTGGAGGTTTATCACCAAATCCAATAACTGAACCACTTGAAAGCGATGTCGTTAATGGAGGTTGGATAACACTTAACACAAATGCTGTTTACAACACTACCCTAAACCGATCAAAACCAATTACCGCTACAACACCAATTGTAGAAGCACAAGGTTGGGTAAAAAATATTGATGGGAGTTTAGAGCTTATTGCCCTAGCTCCAAAAACTACACCAAATGCGCGCGCTTCTGTCGCTACATGTCAAACGTAAGTAGGTGGGCGGAAAAATTTACAACTATATTATTAGGAGTTGAACAGACTGAAACGCAGCAATCGTAAGCACTTTGGGACTTTTACATTTCGTTACATAGTTCCGTTTATTTGAGCCTACCTACTTAGTTAATTTAATGATTAATAGGCGCCGATAAATCTAAGTTGCTTATAGTAAAACCTCCTGCCAATACATTAGTCTTGTTTTAATAATGTTGGCGCCGTCTAAAAATAACTACTAATTAGGTTTTGGAGATAAACTCTTGCTACTTTTAGTTTGATTTTTTATACAGCACACACGTAGCTGTAGGGGCTTGCAATTATAAATCACTCGGCTTGCAAACAAGGGCAATGTCGGTGTGACGATAATATTACCAGAACTGAAATACTGATAGATATAAGTTTAATAACAAACGCAGGATTATCACCATAGTTTGGTTTAATTGTACCTACTTACTTGCAAATAGTATTTCGGTATGCTCCCTCCATTCGGGCGCCAACAAGCTGAAGAGTAACTGGTCATACAGCACACCATCTAATAATTGGTGCTGACGAAGGCACCCATCCTGTTGGAATTTTAAAGACTTGAGCAGAGCAATTGAGGCTTGATTAAACGCACCTGTATCTGCCATTACTTTATTCAACCCAACTACTTTAAATAAATAGTTGAGCAGTAGCCACAAGCCTTCTTTCGTGTAACCTTGCTGTCGATATTCTACCCCAGTAAAGTAACCAACTGCTGCTGATCGATTTTTAGGATTGAGGTCATACAAGCTAATTTCTCCAATAAATCGATTGTCTATGATTCGGCGGATTGCAAATATGGAGGGGATTTTCTCTTTCAATCGTCGCTGCCGCTCTTCTAAAGAAATCGGCTGGATTGCTTTGGAAGTTAGGTAGGAAATATCAACTTGGCTTTTCCACTTGTGCAAAAACTCTAGATCATCTTTTTGAAGTAAAGTTAGACGTACACGAGAACCATCTGGAATTTGCCACTTGAAATAATCAAGTTTTTCTTCATCAAGCATCACCGTTCTACCCCTAATCTCAAACCAATTAATTTTTTCAATTCCCTATATCGAATCGCCCATATGACGAATATAACTAGATATAACTATTTATTATACGGAAACTTTTCGTATATCACACTAGCTACACGTGGGCGCCAATCCCATACATTACATACATAAAAATTGCTGGCATAATTTGCAAGACGCTTTTGGGCTAAGTTAATAAACTGGGCAGAAAAATCTAAGCCATATGGAAGAATTTCTACACCTTTGAGCTTTGCCCAAGCTAATAAACACTCTAGCAAATACCCATTTGCACAACCAATATCCAGATAAGTCGCTGAATTGTTGACTGGTGATAAGTTAGCTAAACGAAGACGCACCCAGTCCTCAAATGTCCCACTTTTCCCGGACTGTTGCCACGGTGTTGATGCACTTGTGTAAGCAGTTTCTAATGCTTGTTGAACTTCATTAAACCAATTTTGTAATTCTCGCGTCGGAAACATGATTAAATGAAAAACCACATTGACATTGATTAACGGATTCTTGAATGTTTTTAAGGCATCGAGGGCAACGCATGATTGTGATTCGAGAGAGCTAGAAGACAGAATGTGGGTTTTAGTTATAATTTTAGAGTCTTTCAATGTATTTAATTTTATGACTTTTGAAGAAGCTCAAATAGGCGATTATTTTCGTCTCCCCGGCATTAGCCCTGAATGCGTGTATAGAAAGGCAAGCAGTTCTCATTGCAGTCAAAACACTTTGTTACAGCCCATTCGACCCGAAACAAAGGTTATAAGGTTGACTGAAGTAGAAGTTACTAAGTATTTTACCACTAAGCAAGAGTATTTTCAAAACCTAAAAATGGGAAATTATACTTAGAGTGTGTTTTAAAAGAGTCAATAAGGCTTGTTTATTGCATTAAGTACCCTTAGTATCTGCTCTGCGGAGTAGGGGTAACGGCAATACACAAGCGCGCGGTGCCAAAATCTCCACAAACGCAGGTACTCGACAACTTGGTGGTGACGGAGGTAACATTGATATCGATTCTAGTTTTATCGTCGCTGTCCCCAACGAAAACAGCGATATAACAGCCAACTTCATTAATATTCGCATGGTTGGGAAACCGGAGACTTAGCAATAATTACCAAAACTAAAGGTAAGAATGTTGGCACTTTTAAAGGCCGTGTGGTGGTTCAAGCTGAAAACAAGCTTGAAATACGTACTGGCAAGCTTCGTATCGCTGGCAAGTGTTCAGAATTTAAAAAGATTTCGCGAAAAGATGGATACAAATACTAGACAATACGCCCCTAATTATCTCGTTTTACTCCGATATTAAACAATAATTCACAAAGCTATAGCTGTCACAACTAGTTATCTTGTATCATGACATAAGAAGTCTTCTGATTGCTTGCGTTCTGGTAAGTCAAAATCATAAAGCAAAAAAGATTCTATTAATTTATAAGCGCACGACAATTCCAAACGTCGCCGATTTTTTAGGTTTAACAGGCGTATAGCCGCATAATCGTTATAGGTATATAATTCTTGTTATCATTACCGTAGTAATAATCATGAAAATGTACCGTTGCACTCGCAATAAGCCCTATACAGACGATGTTCCTGGTAAAACTGGCTCTTGCGTACTTAGCGTGCTAAAAAAGTTGAAAAATAAGCTTAAAACTTTTATAAGGCTTATATTACAGCCATTATTAACTACAAGGAAGGTATCCTGGTTAGAAATTTGGGTTATAAGCACCTGTAAGCCTTGATTTTAAAGGAAAGCTATCGACTGTAATTAAAAATTAGCACGCTAAGAACGAAAGAACCCAAAGTCCTTATTGAGGAGTTGCTGTAATCTCTGCTCCCCAAGAACCTAGAACACCCTTATTGCAACCTCCTGTTTTTCCTGTAGCAGCAATCGTAATTACTTGCTGACCAGCAGAGAATTTTCTACCGATCGGGATTGTTACACTTTCTTCACGATTTAAAAACCGAGTAGTAACTGTCCGACTACGTGTAGAATCTTCCCAGCTAAGTGTATATTTGACAGCAGAGCAATGATTAGCAGGAGCTTTAATCCTAAGAACATAAGAACTGCTACCATCCGCATCAAAAGTATAATTAGCGGTTTTGTCGCATACTTGCCCAGTGGGAGAACACCCTACCGCATCGACATATTCAGCCTTAGCAATCGGTACAACGGAAAGCATTATTCCTAGCGTTGCTAGAAAACCAAACAAACATTTTTTATTCATGACAAACTTCTTTGAGATTGTGTTACTCATTGTTTTCTCCATAGATTGTGTAATGCTTTACAAGCCGTAAAAATTAACCTAGAACGGCAAAATTAACTTGAGAGATTTGAAACGTGCCTAACTCGGCACGTACTTATAGAGGTTGAACCGAGATAGCTGCTTTTTCGGAAATTAAGGCGCTCAAATGATTGCTGTATAAAGGTTTGATAATTTGATACTTGATTGTACGCAATGCGATTATGGATAACGGAAAATCAAGGGTTTTCAGCTCCTATTTCCGTTTTCGTTCATATCTCGGCTTAACCTCTAATAGCCATAATGATTTGCTCATTTTTTTCATCCTCCAAAATTTCTTGTATTTATATACGATTGAGTGTGTTATCTTATGCATTTGGTTTTTACTGCCGCATAAAAAAACAAGTTACTATCTCAAAAATCCTAAATTTTAAAATAGTAACCAAAAAACCCCCATTACTGCTAACATCCAACCGGGCGCCATACTGAGATACTAGGCATCTGAAGTTACCACCTAATTCTAGATATCTTGTACTTGCACTACTGTTTCGGCATGTTCGGGCTTTGTCGAAAGGAAACAGCGGGGATGTCGCAGCTAACGATAATGGCTGATTATAGCGACATACATAATTCTATTTTTATGTCAACCACTTCTACTCGACCGACGCTCTAGGATAACTGTTTCCAGCCTTCATTTCCGAATATGCAGCTATCTCGTCGGCTCAATCTCTAGTGCAGGAGGTAGGTGTTTGCCAAGAGCTACGAGAGAAAACATTCTTATCAGTAGCCACCAGTACAATATCTCCATTCTTCTCGGTTACCCAACCCGAAGCTTCAACAATAATTGGAGCAGCAGAAACTTGAGGAGTCCTTGAGACTTGTGTTGCTTGGTTTTGGACTTGTTCCGAGGAAGGTTTAGAAGGTTTTGCTTCCAATTGTACCCACCGTGCTGGGGTACCAAAATCTTGTAAAGGTTCAGTCGGACTTGGTGCCAAACCACCTCGTCCGGTGACGACAAACGAACTTGCACGTTGCCTGCTTCCTAGTGTGCAAGCTTGTACAATTTGACTTGATGCATCATGCAAATTTAAATTTACGGGTATGTCAAAAGAAAGAGTTGATTGGGGGCTTTGTTCGATACCAAAGATGGCTTGTGCCATGATAATAAGATTACCTCCGTTACCAGTGAAGGCATTGGCAGCGATAATGTTATTTTCTTTTAGTATGGCAACGATAGAGCCATCAAAAGCATTGATGATAATGTTGCCACCATTCCCACCAACTTGTGCCGTGCCTGCGGTGGCAGAAATTTGGACACCTCTTCTTAGTAAAACTAAATTACTGTTGATGATAATGTTGCCACCGTTGCCAGATGCAGAATTAGCTTGAAGTCTTGCTTTATCTAAGGTAATATTGGGGGATTTGATTTGAATGTTACCTGCATTTCCTGAACTAGTGGAGTTGACGAACAAACCAGCGTTGGCACCAATAATCGATAGTCTTTCAGCAGTAATATCGATATTACCTCCGCTACCCACGCCCCGGGATTCCACTGTGCTGAGGATGCTAGCATCGGCAAAAGAAGCAGAACCGAGTACCTGTACTACCACATTTCCGGCATTTCCTCGTCCAAAAGTTGAGGTATTAAGTTGAGCGCCATCTTGCAGTCTAAGTTCACCAGTATTGATATTGATATTACCACCGCTGCCGAAACCAAAAGTTGAGGTATTAAGTTGAGCGCCATCTTGTAATTTGAAGGAATCGGCACCAATAATAATATTTCCGCCATCTCCTTCTGAATCTGAGCGCACTATATTACTAATTACACTCCTATTAATTTTGATTTCTCCAGTTGCTTGAAGGCTAATATTGTCTGCAACAGTCTTAGGCATCCCCAAACCTTCTGCAATACCAGCAGACAGACCACTTTTTTCCAATATATCTAAATTTCTGGCATTAACTGCAATGTTACCATTATCAGCCCCTTCTACATATACAAATGCTTGATTTGTTAGTGATACATTTCCACGTGCTACATTCTCAGGAAATCCCAACTTGAAATTATTCCCATCCAACAAAATATTTACACTCCCAGGCGCCGCCAAACCTCCTAACTCCACTCGCCCACCAAAAGCATACAATCCTCCACCATCCATATTGATATTACCGCCTACCAACAGCAAACTCTTGCCATCTGGTACGCGCAAACCCGTTGCTGTAAATTCAGAAGATGGATCTAAGCCGGAGGGAGCAACTGAGTTATTTTGGATAGATGCGGTTTTGATTTGATTAAATAACAAGGCAGAAGGATTGACCGTTAGCAATGATGAAGAACTTTCTGGATTTGAAGCACTAAAAAAACCTTGATTGCCAAATCCAATCGCATTGGCTGTACTTGCCAGAAATGAGCCACCAATATTCAGCTTTGCACCTTGTCCAAAAATAATCCCGTTGGGATTGATCAAAAACAGGTTGGCTGTGCCGTTTGTTTTGAGTATGCCATCAATATTAGAAGCTGACCCACCCGTTACCCTACTGAAGATGTTCTGAATATCAGCAGCATTATTAAAGAAAGCAGTGCCGCCAGTAGGCACAGAAAACTCGCTAAAGCTGTGAAATAAATTTCTGCCTGCTTGTGTTCCTCCAGTAATATTAAAAGTGCCACCCTCCCTTGAAACGCTGGAATTATTAGGTAGAGTGCCATCGCGGGTAATTTGGGCATAAGCACAAATTGCAGTGGCGAGTGTCAAACATATAGTGGCACCGAACATACCACCTATAGCTATCCAAAGCCGTAAGTACCAGCCTCTACTATCAACATTAGTACCCATATTGGGTATTGCTCCCGCACAACATTGTTAATTAAAGCAGAATTAGGGGTATGAGTAGCATTCGCGCAGAAAACCGGGTTAAGAGATATTACATAAGTAATACAAGCCTGTTGAGAAGCTGAAATCCTTATTTTGTCGTTGAGTAGTGACTCATGATAAGAGAACGTTAATGACATTCGTTCTGGATAGAATCGTTATCTAATAAGACTTTCAAGCTTATCCCGGTTTTGGGTTCGCCTGCTACTTAAACCCCTACATATAGTTCAACAAAACTGTGATAACTATTATCAATAAGGGTAAAATGTAATGAATAATAATCTAGCTTTACTCCACAAGCTTTTGCTATGTGCTTTTTTTATAGCTATTAGTACATCAGCACAAGGGCAAACACTCGATAATAGCTCTCAAGCAGAAATAACAAAACTTATAGTAAGCAGCGGCGCCGGACAGTATTCTGCTTCTTCTTCAAATTCAAATGATAATAGAGTTGACAACAAAGCTAGCTTTTTGTACACCAGCAAAGATGGTAGCTATACTGCCTTATTTCCTGGCGAGCCAAAAGAAGAAATTGAGAAACCTATTTTCGACAAAGACAAATTTATTACTACAAGAGTAAGCTATGGAACCTCAGACAACAAGTATTATTACACAGTTATAACTAATAAATATTTAAAAAAATTATCTAAAAAAGAAATTAATGAACTATTTAACTTTCTTTATGAAGATAATAATACAGGTGTAGAAGGATTTGAATATAAAGAGAGATTTATTTTTAATGGATACAATGCTCATGAATATATAATTTATGATAATAAATGGAATGGAGCAATCAAAACAAGAATATTTTTTGATGCACGCAAATCAACTTTATATAAAATATCAGTTAGCACAGGAGGAGAAGGTATCCCAAGTGGAAGTCTAGATACTCCGGAGATAATATCTTTCTTTAATTCCTTAAAAGTAAAAAAATGATGTTAGGCACTGTTCTTTTAAAATAGGAAAACTAAAAATTGAGAAAGGCGTCATTAAGTAAATCTTTGACTTCACACCAATGGTGCCTACGCTTAGTGTAAAATAACATTGACAATAATAGTTAGATATTAGGTAATTATGTTTGAGACGAATGCAGAAGGTAAAACTAGACTCTACTTTACACTGAAAAACATTTGTATTGGCTCGTATAATGAAGTAGCCAAGTATGAGCAAGAAACAAAGCAGAGCTATTGGGCTTCCGAATTTTTTCAAATCCCAGATGATTATAATCCTATTGGTAAAAATGTTCTAGAAATTCAAGCTATTGATAGAAAGCTATTTTTAGAACGTGTAATGAAAAGTGTTACTTTAAAGGCTAACTAAAAACAGGCGCCCTACCATGAACACACAGCAACAGTTACTAGTATCTATAGCTACGCAGTCGAAGAAGTTGTTACTTAGTGACGAGATTACAGACGCAACACCAGAGATAATGGATTTGTGCGAGCTGGTTGAACGGTATGAAGAAGTTTATGGAGAACTGGCGCCATACCTAAAACCGCAAAATATAAAACCGTGGTACTCTTCTTATTATAAGAAGGGATAATTATGTATTACGGATACCGCTGCTATAACAAAAATGGAGAACCATTAGGTTGGTTTTATACGTATGATTCAGATACAGCTTACACATATACTAATAAAGACTTTGAATGGTGCAGACGATGGAAAACGATGAAAGGTGCCGAGAAAAATTTTAACAACTATAATAAACGTTGGGAGGCTAAAACTAAAGGAGGCTATCTAAAAATTGAATTAATGCCTGAAGCTTATAATAAAGAAGCGGCTATTGATAAAAGAAAAAAGCTACTAGAAGAGTACGATAAATCGATGATAAATAATTTAAATATATTTAAATCACAAGATTCTATGACAACTGGACAGCTTGAATGTGCATCCAGCTTTGAAGCTATTATAGAAGATGAATTTGCTTTATGCGCGCGGGAAATGTACAAAGCAAACAACCTCACATCTGAGAAGAAGATTACAGGCGCCCTTACACCAGAGGAAGAAGTAGCTGTAAATCTTGCTAGTAGAGAAATAGATTATATCCGTAAATACTGGTATAATCGCCTTTACGCTTTAATTGAAATGCTTGAATGGCGTAATACTGAATTATATGAACAATTAGCAGCTAAATATTTGAAGAAAGATAAAGATGAATGATAATAAATTAGCGCGGTTACTAGAAAAACTTAACCAACAAGCTGATTTACTAGATAGATTGTTAAATTCAAGATTAGATTACAAGTATAAAAGCATTGAGCGTCTTATCCTTGAAACAGGAAGAGGTTTTACGAATAGAAAATTAACTTCTCATAAAGCAAAGCCCAAAGCTTGTTACGAAAACTGCTTCAAAGCAATAATGTTTAACGAAGATTACAACTACTGCGAAGGATATTTTATCTACGATGATATTAATATTGCGATTGCACACGCTTGGTTAGTAGATAAGGAAGATAATGTAATTGATATCACCTTGGAAGATAACTTACCCGGCGCCGTATATTTCGGTGTGGTATTTAATAGAGAGTTTGTACTCGATATGGGCAAGAAGCTTAAATATTATGGCATCTTGGATAGTGACCACATGTTAGAGCATGAATTTAAGAGGAACGGTTTTCCAGAAGGCGCCATAATCAATTAACAAGTCGCTCCTTGTCGCAATTAGAAAGATGTCAGGCGCCAGTAACAACCAACATGAAGAATGTAAAATCATCCTTACGTTTCGTCTAAATAACGCTTGTACATTTTAACTTAATACAGACGTGCGCTGTATCACTTTAATCAGGGCTTAAGTATGACTGAGTTAAATATAACACCAGAATTTTTAGATGATATTAACGAAATAATAGAAAGTTATTTCTACAATAGACGATATAAGTTAGATGCAAGCTATAGCCTCAACACTTTAAATATAGAAGCTTGCGGATACTATATAGAAAAATACGACTTAACAAGTAAAGATATTGACAACCCAGAACGAAGTGATGATTTTTACCGCGACAAGAATCTTGATTTTCGGATAATTTACGAGGGTACGTTGGCGGATGGCGATACATTAAGCATTCTAGGGCATTGGCGTACAGAGATTTTGAGCTACTATTACACCCCAGAAAAAACTAGATGGGTAGACATGTCATTAGAAGAACTAAGTACGCCTTGCTCGGATGGTAAAGACTTTGAATTAATGGCGCCTCGTTTATACGATTGCGTACAATCTTATTTTAAAGCAGAAATTGAAGCTGGTTTATTTGCTTATTCCAAGGAGCTAGAATATTTATCAGATAATTCGGAAGATGAAGAAAAAGACCCAGAACTAGAGTTATTAAATCATCGAATAACTGATTTATTTCTCGAACACAGAATGTTAGAACTTTATAGATTGTCTCCTCATCCCCGTTATCAGAAAAGAATAAAGTTTCTAGAACTGACTACTAACGGCAAGCCTTTAACTGACGATGAATGGGTAGAAGCAGAGTTATTGTGGGTTGATTTTTGCCAAAGCCGAGGTAATGAGGTAACTCCACTCGACCGCCAAAAAATTATTGACTCCTGGGATAAAGAATAAAACAGGCGCCGAGAACAGTAACGTTTTTCAATACTACCCTTGGTGCCACTTTAACCAATACCAATCTTTAATACTTAAACAGAGGTATCTATTAATTCTTTAATTATTTCTTTGTTATAGGTATGATTGTTCTCGCCTCCTCTGAGGCGATATCTCGGTGCCATGATACATTTGTTGTGCCTTCCCTCAGTAATTATACGCTAATATCAGAATGATTATTACGATTCAAATCATTTTATATAAAAAGCGTGTTGCCAGTGATTGACCTTAAAACCTTAATTGAAACTGTAAGTGGAATAGCTACTCCTATCCTTAAGGACAAGCTGCAACGTAACGAAACCGTAATAAAAATATTACAGAAATTCAACTTGGCACCAGAACACCCTCCATCAGACTTTTCAGGGATATACGCCTATGCCTTGGTGGAATACGGCATTGGTAAACCCCAGGTATTTCTAGAATTATTCCGTGACGAAGAAATAAAAAAGGCTTTTCGTACAGCATTTGATAATAACAACCCTTCAATTATTCTCTCAAAAACAAATAATTATCTTGATACACATGCTCTAATAAATGACATCAGAAATTTAGGAATTGACGCGCGCAGAGAGTTAGCAGCATTTTACTTAGTCTTTAGCAAAGTTGCAAAAACCAGTCGCACCCCTAGTGATGTATTACTCAGTCAACAAATCACAACACTGAATCAAAAACTTGACAGAATTCCCACACTTGAGGGCATCCGCGCGGAAATCGCTCAAATTCTTTCTCAAGATAATCTAGCTTTACCCGGTAGTACAGAAACGGCGCCTTCTCGTGAGCAATGTAAAGCAATGGCACTTGCCCAACAGATGCGTGGTTGGTTTGAAACATTAGGGTATCGTTTCGAGAAATACGAGGTTTGGTGCCAGGACTTTTTTGAGTGGATAATTGACATTCCAGTAAGGCGTAATCGTTATGACCGTGTTTTGATTCGAGGTATTGCAGGAGAAGCACAAGTTAATAATGTACTAGCAATACGTTCTTCTGTGGAAAGAGAGCGCGCGGATGAAGGATGGTTAGTAACTGCACGTCGTATATCACGAGCTGCGCGCACGGAAGTTGAGAAAGACGAAAATAAACACCTGGGATGTTACACTTTTGATGAACTTTTAGCCCAAGATGCCGATTTTAGCGGGTATCTGGAATGGTTAGAGGCAGAGATAACCAGGCGCCAGATTGATAATAAATATGTACCGCTTGCTTGTAGTAAAGAAGAAATTGATTCTGTAACTGGGCGCCAAATAGCAGTCAGTCGTTACGAAGAAGAAGACGGTTGGATTGATGGATATATTGACCGCTGGCTTGATGACCCTGTAAAAGAACATATATCTGTACTAGGAGAATTTGGTACAGGTAAAACATGGTTTGCTTTCCACTATGCTTGGGTAGCATTACAAAGATATAAAGATGCTCAAAGGCGAGGTGTTGAACTTCCCCGTTTACCTTTGGTTATTCCATTGAGGGATTATGCCAAAGCTGTAAGTGTGGAATCGTTATTCTCAGAGTTTTTCTTTCGTAAGCATGAAATACCTCTACCTGGATATTCAGCGTTTAAACAACTTAACCGCATGGGGAAGCTGCTGTTGATATTCGATGGTTTTGATGTTCACGAAGTGTGCCCTCTTAGGGCAAAATGGCAGCGCGCGTTAACAGGCAAGAGATGATAAACAACTTCTGGGAGTTAGCGAAAGTTGTTGTTCCTGGCGCCAAAGTTATTTTGACTTGTCGTAGCGAACATTTCCCCGAAGCCAAAGAAGGACGCGCGCTGTTAGGTGCTGAGTTACAAGCGTCTACTGCTCTTTTAACTGGAGAAACACCACAGTTCGAGGTTTTAGAATTAGAAAAATTTAACGACGAACAAATCAAGCAAGTACTTTTATATCAAGCCATTTCCACAACTGTGGAACAAGTAATGAGTAACCCTCAGTTGTTAGACTTGGCACGGCGCCCGGTAATGACTGAGTTAATTTTAGAGGCATTGCCAGATATTGAAGCAGGTAAACCTGTGGATATGTCGCGCGTGTATTTATATGCTGTGAAACATAAAATTCATCATGATATAAAATCCGAACGTACATTCACTTCTCTCGCTGATAAGCTTTATTTCCTATGTGAACTTTCGTGGGAAATGTTATCAACTGACCAAATGAGCTTAAATTACAAGTTTTTTCCTGACCGAATTAGAAGTTTGTTTAATGTTGTAGAAAAGGATTTAGACCATTGGCATTTTGATATGATGGGTCAAACCATGCTTATTCGTAATGCTGATGGTGATTATACTCCAGCCCACCGTTCGCTTGTAGAGTTTTTTGTAGCATATAAGTTTGCAGCAGAAATAGGTGCCTTGGCTAATGGCTAGAACGTGCCAAAACGGGAAAATTGTACGCTAAGGAATTTTATAAAGTCTTGAAACCCTTATCATACAATAACTACAGCCAACTAAAAATTGTGTTTTTTTGTTCTCAAAGGGCGTAAATTATCAAGGCTGCTAGCTGACTTCAAATTCTTATTGATGACCAGGATTGCAAGTAGTATATAGCGCACAGTTAAATTTCTTCGATTAACCAATCAGCAATGAATCTGCCGTCAGGGAGGGTCAAATCCGAATATCCGGCTCTAGTAAGACTTGGGTTAAATCCAATAGCCCCAGTTAAATCGACATTACCCATAGAAATCTCTCCAGAGCAACCTTCTAGATTAGCATTCCGCAAAATAGTATCAAATATGCCACCGGTAGAACCCAAATTGGCATTTCTCAAACTAGCCCCTTCCATGTTGCATCCTTCGATAGTTCCCTCAATCATACGGAATTCATCCAAATTCGCGCCTCTGAGGTCGGAGTCGAAAATTCCCGCTTCAGCCAAGCAAGCATCTTGAAGATTGGCGCCATTAAAATCGCAGTTTCTAATCTCGTTACGTTCAAAGCAGACTCTGCTTAAATTAGACCCTCTTTCATAGCGTGTTTTCAATACTAGCGCGGGTAAAATTAACTCGACTAAGGTTAACCCCGCTTAAATCCAAACCTCGCAAATCGGTATAGCTAAAATTTCTCTCCCCTTTTTCATATCGCTGCAACAACTCTAACCTATCTATCTTCATATGTATCTAACAAGCAATAATTTATACATTTAATAACCCTTACTTCATTGGTCAAGAGAAATATTAATTCTCTTTATCTTATTTATAGTTACGCTGTCAAAAGTATGACAGCCTAAACTTTTTTAATTTTACAGTATATACTTATTACCCATAATTTGGGATTTGATTAAAAGCCTGTTGTGCGACTTCCTCCGCGCGTCGAGAAGTCATTTTTGAATAACGTAAAGTCATTTGAATGTCCTCATGACCCATAAGCGCACGTAGTTCATCGATACTAATAAGACCGACTCTTTCACTTCCAAAGCAGTGTCTGAGTTGATGAAAGCAAACGCCTTCTAACTCTGGAATACCATCAATTTGCTTAACCAAAGACTTATAAGCTGCTGCGTAAGACAATCGAGAAACCTTCGTGGTAAATCGTTGTTGAGCAGTAAATAATGCACTTACGTTTTGGTGCCTATAGTATTTCAAGTAATTATTTAGACTAACCGAAGTATTCTCACTGTAAAAACACCATCGTTTCTTATTTCGCTTTCCAATCACCTGAAACTTACGATTTACGGTATCTATAGCTTTAAAATCCAACGCCAATATTTCTGCAATCCT
>NZ_JBXXZH010000083.1:0-33539 GCF_059640475.1 Calothrix sp. CBUCES-K 9914 | reverse complement strand
CTATTGTTGTGTTCAGTCGTAAAGCTCAAAACCCTGATTATTATTAGCTTTTTACGCAGGCGCTATGAGGCACAAATTCTGTATGAAAAAATATTTTCTCTAAACCATCAAAGTCAACAGCCTACCCCAACCCCCCTTGATGGTTGGTGTCATTAATTCTGGGGCGTTGGAAAAACGAACCGCAAAGGACGCGAAGGGCGCAAAGGAAGAATTAAGAAGAGAGAACACACCAAAACTTTTGACAAGAAAGTTTTGCTATTGGTTTATAGTTTTGTGTCAGTTAGGGCTTATGTATTTTAACCAAAAACTGTGATTAGTCACGCAGTGAAGAATCTTAGAGAAACTTCACTATGTTTAGCATGACAAAATGCGTAAGTCCTGTAAGTCACATAATCTTATAAAACCCTTTATAGAGACGTTGCATATAACGTCCCTACCAAACGTTTCTATTGACACTCTCTTTAGTTTGGCAATACGATTAAGTTATTCGGCAATTTTGATATTTCTATAATCAAGCAAGCTTCTAAATTATATGTCCGACTGTATTTGTTAAATTAATGTAACCAGCAGAATTATGCCAGTAATATATGAATTATTTGGAAAGCCAGTAATTATTTCATCTGAAGAAGATCTTCAAGAAAGAAAAGCTGCGTTTTGTCCTTTTACGAAAAGTAGATGTGATGGAGGAGGGAACCGAAATCAAACTAAAATTGATTTAACTAAAAATCAAAGTTTGAAAAGCTATTTTGACCAAGATATATCTGATGTTATTCCAGGCATTTGTTCAATAGATTATGGTTCCGAAATTTGGATAGTATGTCCAAGAAGATTATTCGGATTCAAAAATGAAGATAAAGTGATTCCCGATGTTAATACATCATTACAAGATTATGAAAAAGATATACTAGTAGCAGCAAATTTACCTAAGAATTGTGATACTGGAATATGGTCAGAAGTTTATCTTCAATATGGAGACAATGATAGTAATAGTCAGGTAGACTATCACTTTGATTTCATAGCAGCTCCAGTTTTAAAAAATGTTACTATACAAAAGATTATTGATGCTTTTGAGCTTAATACAGAAGAAGATATTAAAGAAGTTATAAAATGCGCTCGTCAAAATCAGTTATGTGAGGGTAAATATGGTCAAGATTTAATATTTAAAATCTTGCCAGATTTATCTTGCCCAATAATTTTTGAAGTAATGACAGCAAGTACTAGCGGCTCTAATACAAAGAAAGAGACAAATATAGCATCTGCTTTTACTAAAGCAATATTAGGTCAAGAACATAAAACTCCAGGTATTAATAAGCGTCAAGTTTGGGGGAGAATGGCTACTCAGTTATTTTCAAAATCAGCACTTGCTGAAATATGGGGAGGAAAAGCCTATTGGATAGTTCAAGACCAGCTTATTAAAAATATTGAAAGAACAACAAAACTTTCTTTAGAAGATATTTCATCTTCAGATACAGGGAATATAAATTTTATTGCTTTATCATATCCATCTGCAAGCCGAGATATATATGTAAGTGATGTACATAAAATTAACGCTGGTCTTGATTTCTCTGGCAATAATTGTGCTACTGATATCTTACTACCAAAGCAAACTCCTCATAAAAAAGAACTATTAAAGGCAATGTTAAGGCGTAAACTTGCTGCAATAGTTAAGTTATGAGGCAAAAGCTTTATCGTGCTTAGAATTAAAAGATTTGGTAGCTAAATATTGCTTAATAATACATTCACCTAAAATACGAGAAAGTATAGGGGGTACAGAATTAGCAACCATTCTATGTTGGTCTAAAGTTTTAACACTTCCACTGCGTCCACGTATCGGTCCAATTAAAATGTGGTCATCTGGAAAACCATGTAATCTCATGCATTCGCGCGGAGTTAAATATCGGTCTTCGGAAGGATGATAAAATACTTCACCTCCTCTCAATGTTAAACTAGGCTGGCACCAAGATAATCTTCTGAATTTAGTAGTATCTTTGAAAGGGTCAAGTCGTTGTCTTTGCTCAGATGGCAAATTTAATTGTCTTGCTAAACATTCTCCTTCAGGAACTCCGTGAATTCTATCTTTATCTCGTTTTGGTGTAATATCAGTGTGATTTGGCACTGTTTCTAATTCATTTTTCTTTACAGGTGCTGGTAAATCACTTATAGCATCATGCACTGTTACATACGGTTTATAAATATAACTAAGTAACGTATTTTCGAGTTTATTTATGGGACAATGAGTTGGTTCTGGAAAAATAAATTTTTTATGTGATGCTACAATAAATAAGCGCTCTCGAAGTTGGGGTACTCCGTAATCAGATGCTTTTAATATTTGGTAATTAACTTGATAACCTATTTTTTCAAGTTCTTTAACTAAGTCGAGTAATACACCTCCTTTCTGCTTATTTAAACAAGCAGCACTTAAAAGACCTTTCACTTGCTCAATTAAAATTACTTTCGGTAAAAACACCGAAGCGAATCTTACCATTTCAAAAAGTAGTAATCCTCTCTCATCAACTAAAGAATTTCTCTTACCTATTAATGAAAATGATTGGCAAGGGGGGCCACCAGCTAAAATATCTAATTCTCCGGGAGATATACCTAAATTTTTAATCAAAATTTCTGGGTCTACTTTTCTAATATCGGAAGCTGTCTCGCAATTAATGTTATGGTTAGATAACCAATTACGAAGTGTTGTAGCAGCATTTACATCTATCTCCGCACAGAAGAGAGGCTGAAATCCACATTGGTGTAACCCTAAGTCCATTCCGCCAATTCCACTAAAGAGTGATATCAAAGAATAGTCAGGCGTGCGCGAAATAGTCATAATGTAGGATAAGCAAAATTTAAAGCACAATTTAATACTTATATCTTAAATTTTACTCAAAAACAGAATAAATTACAAAACTATAACATATGACAGATAGTAAATTTTGAATAATTATGCTATCCTTACTATGTGAAGCATCTAAATTAGTTTGAAGATAACTAAGATTCTTTGCTTTGCGACTAATGACAAATTATATTTTTTGTCAAATTGAGATGGTTCTGTAAAATTAGTACATGTTCGTAATAAATTTATCCGTTACATCCATTGCATACGCTGCTAGTTTTTATTCACTTTGTCTAGCTTCCACAATGGTGTTGCTCCTTTATAAGCTTCTTCAAGTTTAATTTGATGCTTATTAGTCAATTCATTACGAAGTTGCTCGTCAGCGTTGAAAAGAAAATAGGTAGTAAAATTATTAGGCAATTGAGAAATATTAAATTCTTTAGCCTTAAATGCCTGAAAGCGAACTTTAACATCTAATAAATAACTCCATGATGTCAAATTTCCAAATCCCCAATTATTATCACAGTCTACGCATACGATTAATGGTGATGTGCTTTGATTAACGATTTTGGTAAGTTGAGGATTTTCAAAATTATAATATTTGTTCCACCAGGTTTTTTGCTGAAAGTTTAATGGCCATGATGTTATTACCATAACAATTAGTGAAGCCAAAATAGTTCGCCACACAACCTTATTTATTTTACTTTTACTTTGATTGTGAGCATCTTTCACTTTTGTTCCAAGTAAATAGGCAACAATTAAATGGTATCCAATATAAGGTATTATTGAATAGCGTAACTGAATTGAGCGCTTTCCACCAAAAAGCAAATCGGGAATAACTAAAGTAAATACTGGGATAAATGTAAAAATTAATAAAAACGAAGATGTTTTCTTAGGCGCCTTGCGTAAAAAATAAACAGCAAACAAAGTTAGTAAGATCAGTACTCGAATGGTTGACCACCATAATACATTTTCCATATTATCTCTAAGATAAATGGGTATCACATCAAAAAATATACGGCTAAAATGCACTTGCCAACCAGTTGTTAAACCATCAAAAGATAAAGGCTCGTTTATCCAACTTACTGTATCCGCAACTCGATTGATTTGAGATAGTATTAAAAATAGCCAAGGAGAAAATGCTAATAGAGCTAAAAACGTTGACTGTAAATAATAAATTAAAGTACTTTTATTTTTAATACCATAATTTATTAGTACATATACTCCATGTGTAACGGCAACAAATCCAAAAAATAAATGCGTGTAAAGACCAAGTATAACTGTTGCTGTGTAAGCAAACCAATCTCGTTTAGTTTGCCGCCTAATCGCTCGAAGTAAAACCGCACTAGATAGCAAAACTGTTAAAATCAGCAACCCATTAAATTTGGGGAGTAGAAAAAACGAACCGCAAAGAACGCAAAGGGCGCAAAGGAAGAATTAAGAAGAGAGAACACACCAAAACTATTGACACAGACTAGTAGTTTTGATATAGCCGCGCGAAGCGTCCATTCGCAGGATACACTACTAAGTACTACGATGTTGTTTACACTATGTCCGATACTCAAAAAGTTAGCGAGAAAGTTGCTAAACTCTACGATACATACCCGTTTCCACCGGAGCCAATTCTGGATGAGGCACCACCTGGTTATAATTGGCGCTGGAATTGGTTGGCTGCTTATAATTTTTGCACTGGGATGAAACCACAGAAACGAGATATTCGTATTCTGGATGCGGGTTGTGGTTCGGGTGTGGGGACTGAGTACTTAGTACATCTCAACCCTGAAGCGCAGGTTGTTGGCATTGATCTGAGTGCAGGAACGCTCGAAGTTGCTAGGGAACGTTGTAAACGTAGCGGCGCCAATCGTGTAGAATTTCATCAATTAAGTTTATTTGATGTCGAACAGCTACCTGGAGAGTTTGATTTAATAAACTGTGTAGGAGTCTTACATCATACCGATGACCCTATTCGCGGTATTCAAGCTTTAGCAAAAAAGCTGGCGCCTGGTGGTTTGTTTCATATCTTTGTATATGGGGAATTAGGACGCTGGGAAATTAGACTTATGCAACGTGCAGTTGCGTTACTCCAAGGTGATAAACGCGGAGACTATAAGGATGGTGTGAAAGTCGGAAGGCAAATTTTTGCTTCGCTTCCAGAAATTAATCGGATTCTCAAACGTGAAAAGGAACGTTGGTCACTGGAAAACCAGCGTGATGAGAATTTTGCCGATATGTACGTTCATCCACAGGAGATTGACTATAATATTGATACGCTGTTTGAACTGATTGATGCTTCGGGTTTGGAATTTGTTGGTTTTTCAAATCCGGCTTTTTGGGATTTACAAAGACTTATAGGGTCTGCACCTGAATTAATGGAACGCGCGGAACACCTCACCGAACGTCAGCGCTATCGTTTGATTGAGCTATTGGAACCTGAAACGAGTCATTATGAGTTTTTCCTGGCACGTCCACCATTAAATAAAGTTAACTGGTCAGATAGTGCATTGCTGACGGCAATTCCTGAAATTAGCCCATGCATAGATGGGTTTCCAAGTCAAACATTATTTAATTATGATTACAAGATAGTAAATCTATCGAATGCAGAGTTCGCTTTTATGCAGGCGTGTGATAGCAGTGAAACTGTTGATGAAATTCTGAAAACTATTGATTTTAATTTGGATGGAGTCCGGCGCCTGCAACAACAACAATTAATAATGCTGGCGCCTGCAAATGGTTAGAGTATTGCGATAAAAAAATATCCCAAATAAATCATGTAGCATAGGCGTCTCGCCTGTCCGTTTGTTTGTAGGACATCTGGGACAGATATCCTACGGGATAATTTATTTCTTGGACTACTCTTAGTGGATATGCTTGGATAGAGAAAACTAATGTAGATTATTAAAATTAGTGAGCTTCAGTATAAACTCTAGAGAATAGTAAGTGTGATAGATAACTAAGTAAGTTGACCTTACTTAAATAAGGTTCAGCAAGACACAAACGGCTAAAAACAAGGAGCTAAAATGTGAAAGGGAAGGATTGAGATTCATCGCTTCTCAAGAATCTGCTTTTTGTGTAGGACTCATCCCAATTGGATTTACTTACTCCACTTCGGAGGCAAAAAGTTTTCCAGGGATAGTAGTTCAAGCGCTCAAAGGCATCTACCTTTAAGAGCTTTGATTGTGCTGTGTCCAGTATATTTCAATCACTCGTGGTCTAATCAGTTGCCTGTGCGCGGTTTCCGTAGTGGCAAAGGGTGAGTAATCGTGGGTTAACAATTAAGTTAGTTGTTTTTTTCTAAAGTAATGTTACCCAATCGTGATATGATTCAACTGGCTGAGTGTGCAGTCAACATAACTAGAAAATACTGGTTTTAAGTCCCGTGAGCTTGTCAGAAGAAACAACCGAACCTACACCAACAATACGACAAGATGCTCAATCCGGTGTTAAGGACTCAGAGCCAGATGGTTCTATGCAGGAGTTCTATCGACTCTATCAAGAGTTGCTATCGATTACTCTTGTGATAACGGGGATTATTTTCGTCTCTGTCTGGATTTTCTATTCTCTGAACATTGCCCTGAATTATTTACTTGGGGCATGTGCCGGCTTGATTTATATTAGAATGTTGGCGAAAGATGTTGAGCGTTTGGGACCAGAAAAACAGAAGCTAAGTAAAACACGCTTTGCATTATTGGTAATAGTAATTCTGCTCGCATCGCGGTGGGATGAATTACAGGTAATGCCCATATTCTTGGGGTTTCTGACTTATAAAGCGACGCTCATATTCTATGTAATTCGGACGGCTTTTGACGCTAATTAGCGAATGCACGCGGGACAAGCGAAGTGAAGCGTTTTTGCGGTTAGATAAATATATCTACCCGTGGGATTTGCCCCTGCTATGCGCGTTTAAGATGGGAGAAACAATTGATATAGGAAGAAAATGGTGAATATTATCAACGTCTTCCATTCTCTTACCCTTGCCGAGTTAGAAGTTGGAAAACACTTTTATTGGGAACTGGGTGGTTTAAAAGTACATGGGCAAGTATTTCTGACCTCATGGTTTGTAATTGGTCTTCTCGTAATAGCATCGCTTGCTGCAACGAGAAATATCCAGAAAGTTCCTAGTGGTATCCAAAATTTAATGGAATATGCCCTAGAATTTATTCGGGACTTGACCAAAAACCAAATTGGGGAAAAAGAGTATCGCCCTTGGGTGCCTTTTATTGGCACATTATTTTTGTTCATTTTTGTCTCGAACTGGTCAGGAGCTTTAATTCCCTGGAAGCTACTTAAGTTGCCAGAAGGTGAATTAGCGGCGCCGACTAATGACATAAATACAACTGTTGCATTGGCTTTACTAACATCTTTGGCGTATTTTTACGCTGGTTTTAGTAAGAAAGGTTTAGGGTACTTCAGAAAGTATATCGAACCAACCCCTATCTTATTGCCAATCGCAATTCTAGAAGATTTCACCAAACCTCTTTCCCTAAGCTTCCGTCTTTTTGGTAACATTTTGGCGGATGAACTCGTGGTTGGAGTACTAGTTTTACTAGTTCCTTTGTTTGTTCCTCTGCCTGTAATGGCTCTTGGTTTATTTACCAGTGCCATCCAAGCGTTAGTATTTGCTACCTTAGCTGCTGCCTATGTTCATGAGGCATTAGAAGGTCATGGCGAAGAACATGAGGAACATTAAACAACATCAAAGCAACACCTTTTGATGTAATTTTAGATTGGATAAAATCTAACAACCTGTTCATTTTTTTGTAATAACACCGAGGAAAACCAAAATGGATCCATTAGTTGCTGCTGCTTCTGTACTTGCTGCTGCTCTCGCTATCGGTTTAGCTGCAATTGGGCCTGGTATTGGTCAAGGTAATGCTGCTGGTCAAGCAGTTGAAGGTATTGCTCGTCAACCTGAAGCAGAAGGAAAAATTCGCGGTACATTGCTGTTAACCTTGGCGTTCATGGAATCGTTGACAATTTACGGTCTGGTTATCGCTCTAGTACTATTGTTTGCGAACCCATTCTCCGCGTAATACAAATTTTGAATGTAGAGACGTTGTAGGTATAGTTTATAGCTATCATCGTCTCTACAATACGCCCTCAAATTTTGGTTTTTATCAATAAAAATTGCCGTAGAGTGCCAAAGAGGCAAGAAATGTTTGATTTTGATGCGACCCTGCCTTTGATGGCATTACAGTTCCTGCTTTTAGCGGCTTTACTAAACGCGATTTTCTACAAACCTTTGACTAAGGTATTAGATGACCGCGATAACTACATCAGAACCAACAAGGTTGATGCGCGCGAGCGTTTAGATAAAGCCGAGCGATTAGCAAAAGATTACGAGCAGCAACTAGCAGAAGCGCGCAAGCAAGCGCAGACAGCAATTGCGAGTGCTGAAACAGATGCTCAGTCCATCTATTCCCAGAATATCGCCGCAGCTCAACAGGAAGTTCAAAAGCAGCGTGAAGAAGCATCTCGTGAAATCGAGAATCAAAAAGCTGAAGCAATGCGTTCTTTAGAGCAACAAGTAGACTCGTTGAGTCGGCAAATTCTAGATAAATTATTGGGACCAACACCAGTTTAGATAAAGCGATATATTTTTTCATCGCCGCATCAGTCCCAAAAAGCCCAAGCGAACAAGGGCGTAATCTAGCCCCTCCTTATATATATGTAGAAATGTAAGGTGTGAATAGGACTTTTTCTCCTCCTTCTCGTTGGAGAAATCAACGTATTAGCAATAAACTACGCAGTTGTAGATGGGTATAATGGGCACCTTGATATTATTGGCGACAGAGGCGGTTGCCGGTCACGCCTCTGAAGGTGGTTTCGGTCTGAATTTCGACATTCTAGAAACCAATATAATTAACCTGGCGATTCTAGTTGGAGTACTGGTTGTATTTGGACGTAAGTTTCTAACTGATACTCTCAGCGCGCGACGCTCTGGTATTGAAATTGAAATAAAAGAAGCTGAACAACGTGCCAAAGAAGGTGCTGCTGCTCTAGCGGAAGCGCAGAAAAACTTAACTCAAGCGCAACAGGAAGCAGAACGCATCCGCAAATCTGCTACTGAAAATGCTCAAAAAGCAAAGGAAAACATTTTAGAGCGTGCCAAAGTCGATGTGCAACGCCTCAAAGATGCTGCTGCTGCTGATTTATCTAGCGAACAAGCGAAAGCGATAGCACAACTGCGTTCCCGGGTTGTGGCGTTAGCACTTGAAAAAGCTGAGTCAGAGCTAAAATCGGGAATTGCCGACGATGCACAGCACGCATTAATCGACCGTAGCATTGCGCTATTGGGAGGAAGATAGATGAAAAGCACAGTTGCTACACAAGAAATCGCAGCTCCCTATGCACAGGCTTTAATGTCTGTAGCGCAATCAAACAATCTTACCGAAGCGTTTGGTAATGACGCGCGTGCAATAGTTAGTTTGCTTTCAGAAAGCGAACAACTACGTAACTTTTTTGACAATCCTTTCGTTCAAACCGATAGTAAGAAGTCTGTTATTGGTCGCATACTGAGTGACGATACAAACGCTTCCTTTCGGAATTTTCTGTTGTTATTGATCGATAGAAAGCGAATTTCTTTCCTCGAACCAATTCTTAGACAGTATTTATCGCTACTACGGGAATTAAATCAGACGGTTTTAGCTGAAGTAATTTCTGCGGTTCCTTTAAGTGAAGCACAAGAGCAAGCAGTGAGAGAAAAAGTTATTGCTATGACAAGTGCGCGTGAAGTGGAACTGGAGAAGAAGGTAAACAGCGATTTGATTGGTGGTGTCATCATCAAAGTTGGTTCGCAGGTAATTGATGCTTCTTTACGCGGTCAATTACGGCGCCTTTCTTTAAGTTTAGGTAGTTAAACGTCTCTTTTGATATAGAAACATGAGTATTTCAATTAAGCCTGACGAAATTAGCAGCATTATTCAGCAGCAAATCGAGCAATACGACCAACAAGTCAAAGTTGCTAACGTTGGAACAGTACTACAAATCGGTGACGGTGTTGCGCGCGTCTACGGTTTGGAAAAAGCAATGGCGGGTGAGTTGCTTGAGTTTGAAGACGGTACAATCGGTCTTGCGCTCAACTTAGAAGAAGATAACGTTGGTGCGGTATTAATGGGTGAAGGTCGCAACATCCAAGAAGGTAGTACCGTTACCGCTACAGGTCGTATCGCTCAAGTACCTGTAGGTGATGCAATTGTTGGACGTGTAGTTGACGCTTTGGGTAAGCCTATCGACGGTAAAGGTGAAATAAATTCAACTGAAACTCGCTTGATTGAATCGATGGCACCTGGTATTATTGCACGTCGTTCGGTACACGAACCAATGCAAACAGGTATTACCGCTATTGACTCAATGATTCCCATTGGTCGTGGACAGCGCGAGTTGATTATTGGTGACCGTCAAACTGGTAAAACAGCGGTTGCTATTGACACTATTATTAACCAAAAAGGCGAAGATGTAATTTGTGTATACGTTGCCGTCGGTCAAAAAGCTTCGACCGTAGCTAACGTTGTCCAAACATTACAAGAAAAAGGCGCCCTTGAGTATACCGTCATCGTTGCTGCTAGCGCATCTGAGGCAGCACCACTACAATTTTTGGCGCCATACACAGGAGCTGCAATTGCTGAGTACTTTATGTACAAAGGCAAAGCGACTCTAATTATCTATGATGATTTGTCCAAGCAAGCTGCTGCATATCGTCAAATGTCCTTGTTACTCCGTCGTCCACCCGGTCGTGAAGCATATCCTGGTGACGTTTTTTACATTCACTCCCGTTTGTTAGAGCGCGCGGCAAAACTGAGCGACGAGTTAGGTAAAGGTAGCATGACAGCGCTACCTATCATCGAAACTCAAGCAGGTGACGTATCCGCATACATTCCTACCAACGTAATTTCGATTACCGACGGTCAAATATTCTTATCATCTGACTTATTTAACGCTGGTGTTCGTCCTGCTGTAAACCCAGGTATTTCAGTATCACGGGTGGGTTCAGCAGCGCAAACCAAAGCGATGAAGAAAGTCGCAGGTAAAATTAAGCTTGAACTAGCACAGTTCGACGACTTACAAGCATTTGCACAATTTGCATCTGACTTAGATAAAGCTACCCAAGACCAATTAGCGCGCGGTGTACGCTTACGCGAACTTCTCAAACAGCCACAAAACTCTCCTTTATCTGTATCTGAGCAAGTAGCGATTCTTTACGCTGGTATCAACGGTTACTTAGATGATATCCCAGTTGACAAAGTAGGCGCCTTCACAAAAGGTTTGCGTGAATACTTAAAGAACAGCAAACCCGCATACGCTCAAGCAGTACAAACTTCTAAAGTAATGGGTGATGCTGAAGAAGCAGCACTCAAAGAAGGTATTACTGAATACAAGAAGACCTTCGCAGCATAAAAATAGTGATGAGTGCTGAGTGCTGAGTGCTGAGTGCTGAGTAAAGTGCTGAGTAGAAAGTGCTGAGTGCTGAGTAAAGTGCTGATTAGAAAGTGCCAAATGCTAAGTACTTTACTTAGAGCTTAACTAATTGCTAATTACTCAGCACTCAGCACTCAGCACTCATTACTAACTACTCAGCACTCAGCACTTTTAACTCAGCACTCTACAACACTTAGGAGTTTAAGATTATGGCAAATTTAAAAGCGATACGCGACCGAATTCAATCGGTTAAAAATACCAAGAAAATTACCGAAGCGATGCGACTTGTAGCTGCTGCACGGGTACGACGCGCACAAGAGCAAGTTCTTTCGACACGTCCTTTTGCCGATAGGTTAGCACAAGTACTTTACGGTTTACAAACTCGCTTGCGGTTTGAAGATGCAGATTTACCACTGTTGAAAAAACGCCAAGTTAAAACCGTTGGTGTATTAGTAATTTCTGGAGACCGGGGTTTGTGCGGTGGTTATAACTCCAGCGTTATCAAGCGCGCGGAAACTCGTGCAAAAGAACTTAAAGCAGAAGGATTAAATTATAAATTTGTCATCGTTGGACGTAAAGCATCACAATACTTCCAACGTCGCGAATATCCAATTAGTAAGACCTTCATGGGTTTAGAGCAAATTCCTACTGCTAGTGAAGCTACTAATATTGCTGACGAACTACTTTCTTTATTCTTGTCTCAAAGCGTAGACAGAATTGAGTTAGTTTACACAAAGTTTGTTTCATTGGTAAGCTCACGTCCAGTTGTACAAACATTGTTACCTTTAGACGCTCAAGGTTTAGAAGCAGCAGATGATGAAATTTTCCGCTTAACAACTCGTGGTGGTCAGTTTGAAGTTACGCGCGAAAAAGTAACAACTGAAGTGCGTGCTTTCCCTCGTGACATGTTGTTCGAGCAAGACCCAGTACAAATTTTGGATTCTTTATTACCTTTGTACTTGAGTAACCAGTTATTACGCGCGCTCCAGGAATCTGCTGCAAGTGAACTTGCCGCACGGATGACTGCTATGAGTAATGCGAGTGATAATGCTGCTCAACTTATTGGTTCTTTGACATTGGGATACAACAAAGCTCGTCAAGCTGCTATTACCCAAGAAATTCTTGAGGTTGTTGGTGGCGCCGAAGCTTTGAATTAATCACAGCCTTTGTAGGTGGGGCTATGCCCTACTTACTGTTGGTGGCGCCAGATGTTTAAATTAAAATTATTGTTGGCAATTTTTGAAATCCTGTACTACAATAAGAATATCAAAACAACACGGGTCTGTACTGGTTTCGACGGGGTAGCGAAAGCTGTTCGTTGATGCAGGTCGAGAGGGAGTGTCTCTCGTAAATAAAGGCTCAAAACAATAGATGCAAACAACATCGTAAAATTTGCTCGTAAGGATGCCCTTGTTGCAGCCTAATAGCCTCATTTAGGTCCGAGCGTTCCTAGTTTGACTCCGTTAAGAGCTAGGGACAACCCTCAACGGATGCGCTAACAAGTTTCCTCTGGTAGACTAGTTAGCAAAGACTTCACTAGAGCATCCTACCGTCTGGGATAATAGACGATTCCCGCCTTGAGGGTAAGATAGGCTAAACCTGTGAATGATGCGGAAGTTAATACCTATTTCGGACGGCAGTTCGATTCTGCCCAGATCCATAAGTAAAACTAATGAGTCCACTGTATAATTTTAGATATACAGTGGACTTTAGTTTTATGGGTGAGTCAACAGTTATTGTAATTTGTCAAAATTCAAATTGTGGTAAGGAATTTGGCAAGAAACTAGCGGAAGTTAAACGCAGCGAAAAATTAGGAAGACCTCAATTTTGTTGTTTAAGTTGCCATGCAAAGTATAGAGGGTTAGGAACTTCTCAAGTTCCAGTAATTCGTCAGACTTCGCACTTGAAAGAAATTATTCGAGTCGATGATTTCTCACCGTTTCGATATCATCTCAAAATCATGAAAAAATCTGCAAAGCGAAGAAATCACGAATGTTTGGTAACACTGGCAGATTTAAAAGCTTTGTGGGAAAAACAAAACGGTATTTGTCCCTACACAGGTTGGAATTTAGTAAATTTAGCTTCAACTACTAAGTGTGAAAGTACACCTATAACGATTTATCGAGCAAGTGTTGACAGAATTGATTCTAGTATTGGTTACACGCGGGATAATGTGCAGTTTGTTGCTGTAATTGCGAACTTTGCCAAAAATATTTTTACAGAGGAAGATTTAATAAATTTTTGTCATGATGTTTATCAATACAAAATTATTGGTAATAATACTGCTCATGCATTAGGAAAGAATACTATAAATACATGTGTACGTACACGTAGAGATGAATTTTCACCTTATCTTCGGCATTTAAGATTAGCGAAAACAAGAGTAAAAGTAAACGGGCGCCTGCTTAATATTACCCTAGAATATTTAAAAGACTTGTGGGAAAAGCAAGAAGGTAGATTTTATCTTAATTAAACAAATTGTGTAATTTATGTAAATTTGCTGCATCTGGACAAAGGCGCCGTTTAGCAAAAACATGAATCATGATAGATTAACTAGATCATCAAGGGGGTTTATGATCATGTTTCTGAGTTATTGTAGGTTTAACTTGGCTCCAGATAGCTTTCTAATGCCAAGTTAAGCAGAGTAAGTTATAGGAACTGCCCATGCAGTCATTTGAACCAGGCTTTATTGAGCGTCAACCAATTACTCTTCGATGCATTAAGTCCGGTCGAGATGCGATTTGGGAAAAAACGTGATCATTGATAGATTAACTAGATCATCAAGGGTAGTTATGATCATGTTCTTTTTTTACGCGGTGTGTAGAGACGCGAGGAACATCGCGCCTCTACATTTTTGCGTAACTTTAAGATATTCCTCTGTAGAATAACAGAGATGAAAAATAAATATGTTGCTATATTTCGGGATAAACTGCGATGAATTTGGATTTTACAAGATTTTTTCAGGCTTGTAACCCCAGTAAGACGCTAGTCGTGGGAGATGCAGAGGATAGAAAGTATTATATTGATTTTTCTAAAGTTCGAGGCGCCAGAATTATCGAAGAGCTGGGACGAACTATCACCCGTCTTTCACCTGACCAACCTACTTGTCAATTGTTTACTGGGCACATAGGGTGTGGTAAATCTACGGAATTACTACGCCTGAAAGCTGAGTTAGAGCAACAAGCTTTTCATGTTGTCTATTTTGAATCTAGTCAAAGTCTTGACATGGCTGACGTTGATGTCACTGATATATTACTCGCTATTGCCCGTGAAGTTAGTCAAAGTTTGGAAGCTATCAAAATCAACTTGAAACCAGGATACTTTAAAACTTTATTCACAGATATAAGTAATTTTTTACTAACACCGATAGAAGTTTCTGAGATTCAGTTTTCTACTGGTATTGCGAACATTACTACTCGTACTAAAGATAGTCCTAAACTTAGAAACCAACTGCGGCAATATTTAGAACCTCGCACTAACGGTATTATCGAATCTATAAATAACGAACTACTCAAACCCGCACAAGATTTACTCAAAAAGCATGGTAAGAAGGGATTGGTAGTAATAGTTGACAACCTTGACCGTGTTGATAACTCGATTAAACCATCAGGTTACTACCAACCTGAATATTTGTTCGTGGAACGTGGCGAACAATTGAACCAGTTAAATTGCCATGTAGTTTACACAATACCTTTAGTATTAATTTTTTCTAATGCACTAGGAAGACTAACCAACCGTTTCGGTGTAGACCCTAAAGTATTACCAATGGTTCCTGTACAACAGCGTGATAGTTCTGAATGTTATGAAGGAATTTTAAAATTACAACAGTTAGTAATGGCGCGCGCTTTTCCTGGTGTAGATTGGGGAATAAGTCAAAGTTTGATTAATGAAGTTTTTGATAGTCCTGACACCTTAAAGCAACTGTGTTTAGCAAGCGGTGGTCATGTTAGAAATTTATTAATGCTACTTTATCGTTGTTTACAGCGTGAAGACCCACCTATATCAAGTGAATGTTTGGATAGTGTAATTCGTCAGCGTCGTAATGAGTTAAGTTTGGCTATTAGTTCGCAAGAATGGGATTGGTTACGTGATGTTGCTAAACACAAAGACTTGCGTGGTCAAGATGGATATCAAGTTTTGATACGTAATATGTTTGTGTTTGAGTACCGTGATTATGATGGTTCTTGGTTTGATGTTAATCCGATTTTAGCGGAAGCAAAAGAATTAGTTTTTGGATGATGAACCACAAAGGACACAAAGAACACAAAGGAAGAAAACTCCATTCTTTTCTTTGTGACCTTTGTGTCTTTGTGGTTATTTTCTTTACAGTCCTGTATTTATGAATAATATATATCAACCTGAAGATATCAACGCCGAAAACGAACGGTCATTAAAGACTCTAGTGAGAACTATAAAACTCTCCCAAGGTCAGTTTTCTTTAGTTCTACTACGCTGTAATTATAGTGAGTTACAGCAACGTATAACCGCGCGCTTACATCAACTCTCACCGATTAAAGTTAGCGAATTGTTTCTTCAATCATCTGTAAAAACTCTTTACACCACTATTTTAGAAGATATTGGAGACGAGGCGCCTTCTTCGTTAATGGTATCTGGTTTAGATACAGTCGAAGACCTCGATAATCTTTTGACTTCAGCTAACCAAGTTCGAGAAGAGTTTAGAAAGAACTTTGCATTTCCTTTACTTGTGTGGGTTAATGACCAAGTTCTACAAAAGTTTATTAAACTAGCGACTGATTTAGAAAATTGGGCAACAGTAATTCAGTTTAATAGTACTAACGATGAGCTAGTTAGTTTAATACGCGATACTACAGATGATATCTTTACTGGTAATTTTACCCCAAATGTACAAACTTGTTGTGAAATAGAGTCAGTACAACAAGATTTACAGCGGCGCCACTCCGAAATGGCGCCAGGTGATAAAGCTAGTTTACAATTTATTTTAGGTTATCGCGCGTATTTACATGAACAACTAGACACTGCTCTAGAGTTTTATAATAAAAGTTTAGATTATTGGCAAGACCATCAATTAGAACGACAAGGAATTTTACTGGTAAGTATTGCTTTAGTTTATGAACTTAAAGCCGAAAAAACTCAAGTAGATTATACTAAATATATTGAAGAAAGTAAAGATTATATTCAAAAAGCTCTTGATTGTTTTGAACAAGCACAACGTTTCGATTTAATTGCTAAATATATTATCAAATTAGGTGATGTTTTACGAAGCTTACAAGCATGGAATAATTTACAGTGTCTTGCTCAAAATGCTTTAGAGTTAAATAAAAATCAAAATTATGGAACTGCGCTACAACTTGCTCGCAGCTACGGTTTTTTAGCTGAGGTCGCGCTTGAAAATTCACAATGGTATGATGCACTTTCATTAGGTGGACAAGCTTTAAAAGCATTGCCTAACTCAAAAGACAATTTACATTACCGAAGTTTATATAAATTTATTATTGCGCGCGCTCATCAAGCTTTAGGAAAAATAATCGAAGCTATTAAAATTTTAGAAAAAATTCGCACTGCTAGTAATCCTGAAGATAATCCTCGACTATATATTTCTATTTTAGAGACATTACGCACACTTTATTTTGAAGAAGGTAATTATTTAGAAGCTTTTCGCATTAAACAAGACCAAATTGCCCTAGAACATCAGTATAGCCTACGAGCATTTATCGGCGCCACTTATTTACACCCTAAACGTTATTGTACAAATTCAATTCCTATAAAAAAACAGCAAGCGATAATAGCACAAGAAATTTCTGCTGCTGGTCGGCAAAAAGATGTTGATAACTTAATAGAACGAATTAGTCGTAATGACCATAAATTAACTATTATTCATGGTCAGTCTGGTGTAGGTAAAAGTTCTATAATCAAAGCAGGATTAATACCAGCACTGAAGCAGCAGTCAATTGGAGAACGAGATGTTTTACCAATTGTGGTTAGAGTTTATACCGACTGGGTAGGAAATTTATCTAACCATTTTTCAGATGATATAGATAATAACATAGAAGCGATTACTCAACAATTACACCAAAACGCAGATAATAATCTACTGACAGTTTTAATTTTTGACCAGTTTGAAGAATTTTTCTTTGCTTATGCTAATAAAATGCAGCGACAATGCTTTTATGAGTTTATCGGCGCCTGTTTAAATATAAATTTTACTAAAATTATCTTCTCACTACGTGAAGATTCTTTACATTACTTGTTAGATATGAATCGTTCTATAAACCTTGATGCCATCAATAATAATATTCTTGATAAAAATATTCGTTACCATTTAGGATTATTTTCACAAGCAGAAGCTAAGGCAGTTGTTGAAAGTCTGACAGAACAAGCTAAATTATACTTGGAACCGCAATTAATCGATGAATTAGTCAAAGACTTAGCATGTGATTATGATGAAGTAAGTCCAATTGAGTTACAAATAGTTGGTGCCCAACTTCAAGCAGAAAAAATTACAACTTTAGAACAATATCGTCAGCTTGGCACTAAGAAGAAACTTGTTGAACGCTTTCTAGAACAAGTTATTAAAGATTGTGGTGCAGACAATGAACGCTGCGCGCAATTAATACTATACATGCTGACTAACGAAAACGGTAGCCGTCCTTTAAAAACACGTAGCGAACTAGAAACCGATTTAAAGACTTTTGATTTAATCTCAGATATTGAGATAGATTTAGTTTTAGAAGTTTTGGTTGGTTCTGGGTTAGCTGTGGAAGTACGCGAAGTTCCTGCTAACCGCTACCAATTAGTACATGATTATCTTGTACGTTTTATTCGTCAACAGCAGGCGCCTGAGCTTTTAGCAGCACTGGCAGCAGCAAGAGAAAAGCAAAAACTCACCGAAGAGCAACTTATCAAAGCGCTACAAGAAAAAGAAAAAGCATTATATAAAGAGCAACAAGAACGAAAACGTGCAGAAATTGCCGAAATAGAAGCACTTGTATCGTTATCGCAAGCTTTATTTGTAACTCATGACCAGTTAGGCGCCTTAGTTGCCAGTCTCAAAGCAGGTACACAGTTACAACAAATTGATGTACCATCATCTACCAAAAAGCGCACTGTCGATAGAATTCGTCAAGTTGTCACCGAAGTTCAAGAACGAAACCGTTTAGAAGGTCATAGTAACTGGGTAACAAACGTAAATTTTAGCCCCAACGGTAGAACAATTGTAACAGCAAGTGCTAACCGTAGTATCATGGTTTGGAATTTAGATGGTACTTTGCTTAATATCCTACAGGGACATGGAGACATAGTTTGGAGCGTTTGCTTTAATCCGAATGGGAGTAAAATAGCCTCAGCGAGTGGCGACCACACCATCAAAATTTGGAGTGTAGATGGTACTTTACTCCATACCCTAAAAGGACACACTGAGCAAGTTTTTAGTGTTTGTTTTAGTCCCAGTGGTAACGTTATTGTCTCTGCTAGCGCAGATAAAACTATCAAATTTTGGAGTATAAAAGGAACTTTACTACGAACTCTTCATGGACACACAGACCAAATTTTGAGTGTTTGCTTTAGTCCCGATTCGTCAATGGTAGCTTCTGCTGGCGCCGATAAAACAATTAGACTTTGGAGTACAGATGATATAAATACAAAATTACTTAAAACTCTTACAGGACATACTTGTAGTGTTAACAGCGTGGTCTTTAGTCCTGACCGTAAAACAATTATATCAGCAGGCGCCGACCATACAATTAGATTATGGAGCAAATCAGGTAACTTGCTCAAAACTCTTCACGGACATACAGCAAGCGTCAATAGTGTTAGTGTTAGCCCAGATGGTAGAATTGTTTCAGGTAGCTCAGACTATACTGTTAAACTATGGAGCAAAAACGGTCAATTACTCAAATCCTTTCAAGGTCATAACGGCGAAGTCAACGGAGTTTGTTTTAACTTCGACCGTAACCTTATTATCTCAGCAAGCGCTGACCGCACCGCCAGAATTTGGAGTGCAAAACCTCCAAAACCAAAATCTTTAGAACTAGATGAACTAGTAGCATGTGGTCGTGACTGGACGCACGATTATTTAAGTACTAATCCTAATGTGAGACAGATAGATTATATATAGAATATTCCAAAAATTAAATTAACCACTCTTGTGGAGCGGGCATCCTTGCCCGCCTGCTCCAGAATTAGACTAAAGGAGGCTTTGTTTCCGTTCTGTTGTAAAATCAGAAACAACAAACAAAAACATCTTTATACTAAGTTATGTTTTATGAAAAAAATTACACTTTTGCTTTCAACAATTTTTTTAACTATTTTTATTTGCCTCTCCATTAACCCTGCACATCCCTATTCACAACCTCCTCTATGGCAAGTTTACCAGCAGTCACTTCAAGGCGCCAAATACGTAGACCTGACCCACGCGATTACTCCTTCAATTCCTGTATGGTCAGGATTTGCGCCATCGAAGTTTGCACCAACAATTAATCCAGAAACGGGTCAACCATATACTTATAAAAAAGATAAATTTGAAGCGACTCAGTACGAACTTTCCACTGACCAACTAGGAACCCAATTAGACCCACCAGCGCATTGGAACCCCAATTACCCAGCCATTGATGAGTTACCTGCAACCTTCGCTGTTCGTCCCTTGGTAGTTATTCCAATTCAGGACAAAGTTGCCTCAAATCCTAACTATCATCTTACCCTCAAGGATATCCAAGATTGGGAAAAGCGACATGGTAAAATTCCTGAAGGCTCAGTAGTTTTTGTACGTAGCGACTGGTCAAAAGAATGGCCTAATCCTGAATTAGCTAAAAGAAAGAAATTTCCGGGGGTGTCATTGGAAGCTCTCAAATTTCTGCATTTAGAGCGTAAAATTTTATTTCACGGACACGAAACGCTTGATACAGATAGTACTCCGACATTAGAAGGAGAAGATTGGCTGTTAAACAATGGATACACCCAAGCAGAAGCTGTAACAAATTTAGATAAAGTACCCGAAACAGGAGCATTGGTATCTATAGGTTATGCTAAGTTCAAAGGTGGTTTAGGTGGTTACGCCCGCTATATTGCTATTTGCCAACCAAATTGGAAATACGGTGTATCAATAGGTAAAATACCAGAATCACCTCTACCTAAACTAGACAAACCGCTTCGTTGGGATACAAATTTGGGCACTAGAGTTAGGTAAATCTTAAAAATACCTATCCGTTACATCCGTTTTAATCCGTTGCCAATCTTTTCACCACACTCAAAAAGTCTTGCAAAATTTTTGATGAATTTTCTCCTTGACGCCAAACTGCAGCAATTTCAAGCATCGGCGCTAAATCAAGCGGACGATAAACTACATTAACTTTATGCCGTGTCTCGGCGCCTGCGGCAACAAGAGAAATTCCCATCCCAGACTCAACAAAACTTAGCATTACTTCTGGTGGACTAGCTTCTTGAACTATATTTGGTGTAAACCCTGCTTTTTGACATGCATTTATGATTTGTGCATATAAATCTGGTTTGACGTGTTGAGGACAAATTATAAATGGTTCGTTTGCTAACGCTACAAAAGATATTATTTCTTCTTTTACTAATGGATGATGACATGGAAGCGCAACTACTATAGGTTCGCATAATAGCGTTAATATCTCAACTTCCTGAAGTTCAACAGGTGGATGAATAAAACCAATATCAATTTTTTCATCTTTTAACGCGCGTACTTGCTCTTGCGAAGACATTTCTGTTAGCGTTACCTTTGCATCTGGGTAATTATTACGGAATTCTTGAATGATTTCAGGCAACACCCGATTAAACGCACAAATAGAAAATCCAATTGTAATATTTTGGCGCCGCATTTCCATAGCTTTGCGTGCGGATGAGAACGCGCGTTCAGCTTGCGCTAGTGTTAAACGCGCTTCATCTAAAAACGCTGTTCCTGCATCCGTTAGCAATACACCACGTTTACTGCGTTCAAATAATTCAACTCCCAACTCATCCTCAAGCTGACGAATTTGCCGACTTAGCGGTGGTTGCTCCATATACAAACGTTCTGCCGCACGTCGAAAGTTCAGTTCTTCAGCGACCGTAACAAAATATTTGAGTTGACGTAGTTCCATATATTGAACGGGTGATACTTTTTAGGTATCAGTTTAACGCAAAAAAGGTCTTGGACATATTCATTTAACGCTTGCATAATCAGGGTTATAGGATAGTGGTAGTTATATGAAGACAATAGAACTACATGGTTTCGGTATCAATAACCTGAAAGTTAACGAACAACCTGTTCCTGTTGCGAAACTTGGAGAGGTATTAGTTAAAATTGAAGCAGTATCGCTTAACTATGTTGATTTACTTGTAGTCAAAGGTTTACTCAATCCAAATCTGGAGTTACCTTACATACCTGTATGCGATGGCGCCGGAATTGTTGAAAGCGTTGGCGCCAATGTCACAGCGTTTCAACCAGGTGATAGAGTAGCAACAACTTTTATACCAAATTGGATAAGTGGTAGACCTAATAGCCAAACTACTGATTACTTCACTCGTCAAGGATTAGGTAATGTTCTAGGGCAATTAAGCGAGTATAAAATATTTCAAGTTAACCAGTTAATCAAAATACCAGCTAATCTCTCATTTGTAGAAGCATCTACATTACCTATTGCTGGTTTAACAGCGTGGAATGCACTCAAATACGGCAACCTTCAAGCAGGTGATACAGTTTTGCTGCATGGTACGGGAGGAGTATCGATTTTTGCACTACAATTTGTAAAAGCAAATGGCGCCAAAGCAATTATTACATCGAGCAGCGATGAAAAGCTTGAAAGGGCACAAAAGTTAGGCGCCCACCTGACGATAAACTATAAAACTACACCTGACTGGGAAGATATCATTCATAAATATACAGATGGAAAAGATGTAGATATAGTTGTTGAAACAGTTGGTGGTAGCAACCTGCAAAAATCACTTAACGTACTGCGAATGGGTGGACATATTTCAGTAGTGGGTTTACTGAATGGCTTTGAGACTAGCATTAATACTTTAGTATTATTACATCAGCAAGCTACGATTAAAGGAATGGAAGTAGGTTCTACTGATGATTTTGCAGCGATGAATCGTGCAATTGAAGCTTATAATATTCATCCTGTGATAGATAAAGTTTTTACTTTAGAACAAACCCAAGCTGCATTTGAGCATTTAGAGAATGGTAAACATTTTGGAAAAGTCGTTATTAAGTTTTGAGGGAAGTAAATATGAAAACTAGAAAACTAGGTAATTTAACTGTTTCTAGCATTGGTTTGGGCTGCATGGGCATGTCGGGAATGTATGGAAGTGCAGACGAACAAGAAGCTATCGCAACTATTCATAAAGCCATCGAATTAACGCAGGGAGGCGCCACTTTCCTTGATACTGCGGATGCATACGGTGTTGGGCATAATGAAGAATTATTAGGTAAAGCAATTAAAGGTAAACGTACACAAGTAGTAATTGCTACAAAATTCGGGCTTGCTAGTACTAGTAAAGATGGTAAAGCAATGCCTGTTAATGGTAAACCCGAATATGTTCGACAAGCTTGTGAAGCTAGTTTACGTCGTTTGAAAATTGATACTATTGACTTGTATTACCAGCACCGCGTTGACCCGAATGTACCAATTGAAGATACTGTAGGAGCAATGGCAGAATTAGTAAAAGAAGGCAAAGTTAAATATATAGGTTTGTCTGAAGCATCAGCGAAAACTCTATATCGCGCGAGTAAAGTACATCCTATTACTGCACTACAAAGCGAATACTCGTTATGGAGTCGGGATGTAGAAACTGACATTTTACCTACTTGCAAAGAATTAGGAATTGGTTTTGTTCCTTGGAGTCCTTTGGGAAGAGGTTTTCTCACTGGACAAATTCACAAATTTGAAGATTTAGCACCTGATGACTGGCGCCGTAATTCTCCTAGGTTCCAAGGTGACAATTTTCAACATAATTTAAACTTGGTTACTGAAGTGCAAAAAATCGCAGTTGAAAAAAACTGTACTCCTGCACAGCTAGCATTGGCTTGGTTGTTAGCGCAAGATGAAAGTATTGTTCCTATCCCAGGAACTAAACGCATTTCTTATCTACTGGAAAATTTGGGTGCCTTGGATGTTCAGCTAAGTCATGAAGATTTAGTGCGGATTGATAGTATTGTACCTAGAGGAGCTTTCTCAGGTGAGCGGTATCCAGCAGCATTAATGCAAATGGTTAATATTTAGTTTAAAAATCCCCCCAACCCCCCCTTAATAAGGGGGGCTAAAGACAGTTCTTTCCCCCCTTATTAAGGGGGGTTAGGGGGGATTTAACTATTAAGTCAAATAACAACGTAATTTTTGTGACACATATTTAGCGTTGTTCCTGAAAAAATAATTGTGGCTACCAGGAACATCAACAATTTCTATTGATTTTTCTGTAAACTTTCCCCAACCTAATGTAAGGTCGTGTTTTATCCACCATTTTTGTTCTACACAGCGAAACAAAGTTATCTTACCTGGATATACTTTAGGCGTGTAGTTATGATAGGACTTCACAATAGTATAATATAGTTCCAAATATTCTTGTGCTGAATGTTCTGGAGCTACTTTTGGTCGAAATAATTTAATAATCTTACTCCAACCTTCTTGTAATCCACTAAGTAAATATACAAATTTGTCTTTCGGTTTTAGACTTTTAAGTATACGCCAATGATGAGGAAGTAGTTTACTAATTGATTTTTGATATGGAGAGTAAGTTGGCATAGGTGTATCAAATAATGCTAGTAGTGCTACTTCTTGTCCTTGAGCTACTAGCTGTTGTGCCATTTCAAATATAACTACTCCACCACTTGAATAACCAGCTAAGTAATAAGGTCCAGTTGGTTGAACTGTACAGATGTGCTGAATGTATTCAGTTGCTATATCTTCGATTCGAGTCAGCAAATCTTTTTTTCCATCTGGTCTTTGGGGTTGTAATGCGTAGACTGGTTGTTCGATACCTAGATATTCTACAAAATTCTGAAACACCAAGACATTAGCGTCGGCGCCATGAATACAAAATAGAGGTGGTTTTTGTCCATTGGGTTGAATGGGTACTAAAGTTGACCAGAGTTCTGGGTTATCTTCTTTTTGAATAAGACTTGCAAGTTCTTCTATAGTTGCAGCTTGTAAGAATGTAGCTAAAGGTAGTTTTTTTCCAAGTTGATTTTCAATCTCTGCTAGCATCTGTATTGCCAGTATAGAAGTACCTCCTAACTCAAAGAAGTTGTCAAAGACTCCTATAGATTTAATTCCCAAAAGTTCTTGCCAAATGGATGCTAGCTGAATTTCAACTTTTGAACTGGGAGCAACAAATTCTTCTAGTTCGTTACGAGTTTTATCAAGAACTGGTAAAGCATTGCGGTCTACTTTTCCGTTAGCGTTGAGTGGTAAAGTTTCTAAGGTTACAAATGCTGCTGGAAGCATGTATTCGGCTAACTTTTGCTTGAGATAGCTGCGAATTCCGCTTATTTTGGGTGTTTCTCCTCGTTCGGGAACGATATAAGCAACCAATTCATTCTCACGCTTGTTATCTCGTCGAGCCACAACTACAGCTTCTCGTATACTTGGTAGTTGTAGTAAGTTTGCTTCAATTTCTCCCAGTTCAATACGGAAACCGCGAACTTTTACTTGGTGGTCGATACGTCCAAGAAACTCAATATTACCATCGGGTAAAAAGCGTGCTAAGTCTCCTGTTTTGTAAAGTCGCTCTTTTGAGTTGTTAATAAAGGGGTTGAGAATAAACTTTTCATTACTTAGTTCGAGTTGGTTGAGATAACCTTTGGCTAAACCAGCACCACCGATATGAAGTTCACCTGCTTCTCCTGGTTTTGTCGGCTGTAAATTTTCACCTAATATATAGATACGCGCGTTGTTTATCGGTTTACCAATAGGCGCCACACTCATACCGCTGTTGCGATGACATTTCCAAAATGTCGCATCGATGGAAGTTTCTGTTGGTCCGTAGACATTATGCAGCACTCCATCTAGACCCAAGCGCGCGAAGAATAGTTCTACCAACTCCACTGGTAAAGCTTCACCACCACAGGAAATGTGACGTAAACATTTGCAAGCTTCGATATCTTCTTGTTCTAGAATGACCCGCAGCATTGAAGGAACGAAAGCTGTAACAGTTATTTGCGCTTGTGCAATGAGTTTGACTAAGTAAGCAGCATCTTGATGACCTCCAAGACGAGGTAGAATTAATTGTCCTCCAAAGCACAGTGTCCAAAATATCTGCCAGACTGAAGGGTCAAAACTAAAAGAAATGTTTTGTAAAACTTTGTCTGTTGCGCTTAAACCAAAGGTTTTCTGGCGCCAGTGAAGTTGATTTATAATTCCACGGTTGGGAACCATTACACCTTTGGGTTTTCCAGTCGAGCCAGAGGTGTAAATAACATACATTAAGTCATCTATGTTAGTGTAGCAAGCAGGATTTTCGCGATTGTGTTGAGATATTTTGTTCCAATGAGAATCCACACAAATCACCTGCGCGCTCGAATCTGGTAGTTTCTGTAATAAATGTTCTTGAGTCAACAAGAACTGTGTTTGAGTGTCCTCTAATATAAAAGCTAGTCGCTCAGGTGGATAATTTGAGTCTATTGGCACATAGGCGCCGTTCGCTTTTAAAACTCCCAAGATTGCCACAATCATTTCTAAAGAACGCTCTACACATATTCCAACAAGCATTTCTGACTTAACGCCTAGAGAACGCAGGTAATGTGCCAGTTGATTTGCTCGTTCGTTCAGTTCGCAGTAAGTAAGAAATTCATCTTCAAATTCTACTGCTACTGCGTTTGGAGTTTTAAGAGCTTGCATTTCAAACATCTGATGAACACAGTACTGCTCATTCCAATCTTCTGTTTCAGTCAGAGATTGTTTCTGAATATCAGGTTTACTGTATAAATCATCACTCAATAGCTGCATAGTTAGTTGGAATTTATTGCAATAGTTACGGTATTATATTTACTACAATTGGCAGTATTAACTCAAATACTTATTGAATTAGAAACAGATGCTTCTAATTCTTGCTGTGCGATAGTTAGTGCTTCTATAGCTTGGTTATAATTTTTTTCGTCTTTAAAATTGTTAGAGAAACGTTTTAAATATGTCTCTAAATACTTAATGCGTATATGCGGTTCATCATTTGAAAGTTTGAGAAAAGGTAAATCAGGTTCTACCATAAAGCGAATAGCAAGCATTGGAATCGGACTACGGAGAGGACGAAAGTTCGGATTATGTAAACCAGGACTTTGATTCCGCATATGAAATTCCCCAAGCATCAGACCAGCTTGCACAAAAAAAGGCTTTAATTTTTTTTGTACGTCGTCAATCAAAGTTGGAGTATCATCAACATTCACATCAGGAAAAAGTAACAAGATTACTTTATATATTGAAGCTTCTCCTGCTGTTGGTTCAGCTTCTAAAAAAATGTCTCTATAACTCTTAACAATCTCTTCTATATTTTGTTTTAAAGGAGCTTGAAGACGAATAACTGCTAACTGAATACTGTCAGTTTTTAATGAATGAGGTATATAAGGGCAAACTTTACCGCTCCTACCTAAATCATGATGTGGCTTTGCTAAAAAATTTCTTATCCACTCAGACGTTTGAATCAAATAAGGCAAATCATTCTGAAACCTTTGAATTTCGTTAGATTTATAGAGCTGCATAAATGGTTTCCATTCAAAATAAATAATTAGAATATTGTTTACAAAGTCTCAACAAATACAACCGTGATAAGTAAAAACCAAGTTAATTTAGTTTTTAACTAACTATTATTAATAAGATATAGTTGTACTGTTTGTTGTCAATAGATTTTAGATCGTGCTAAAAATTTGCGGTATCGAACCAACGTCCCGCCGAAATTTTCAAGACGCATTTACGATTTTTCCCATAGTTTCACTTTGAAACTATCGAAATTACAGCCCAAAATCTTGTTAGGTAAAATTCTTACATGGGTTCGCTCAAGAATTTATAAAGATTGCATTTAAATCATCTTTATAATTTTAAATTTTTCTTGTGTTTTCTCGCAAGTACGTAAAAAGACTGTGACTTTTAATCACACTACCCTGACATATATATAAATATACTAGACAATTCAGTAATTACCCTCTTGTCGTAAGTTATATTTTTAAATTTAGTGTATATTTTTGATATTTTTTTTGTTAAGCATATGTATAAGTAAAGACGTAGTGATTCTACGTCTTTATCGTAATTTCGTATTATTATTCCAAAGGGCGTTAGCAGCTTTATTAATCAGCCCTCGCGCGTAGTGCTGGAGATGGGAAAATTGCTTGAAAACCTTGCTGTCGCTGACCAGGGTCTTCGGGGCCAGTATCCCATAAACTTTCATAGTAGAAAAAGGCAACACCCAAACCGCGTTGTTGAGCAGCTTGTACTTGTAATTTAATTTGCTGTATTGGTATGCGGCGCGTTCGTAGACCAGCCATAATACCGATACCTGTTGGTATATTTAGCTGTTGTGTTTCCAAAATTTCTGGACGGGTAATCTTAGAAGTGAACGAACTTAAATCGTCACGGTACACTTGCATTACCAACTCGTCAACAATATTTAATCTTACCCAGTTCAACCAGTCTTGAAGTTGGAACTTGTAAGCGAAGTTGTAATAATTAGGCGAAACTGAGAAAATAGCGTTTGGTTTGCGTGCCTTGACTGCTTGATTTAATTGCAGCATAAAAGCTGTAATTTTATCGGCGCGCCAACGCATCCAAGCTTGGTCTTGATGGTTAGGTGGAGGAGGGTTGCCAGTTTCTTGAGTATACAAAGAGACCGTGTATTTATCATAACCGAATTCCTGGGGTAAACTCATATGGTCATCGAACTGAATACCATCAGCGTCGTATTTAGTTACGATTTCTAACACGAGGTCACTAATAAACTTTTGTACTTCTGGGTGAAAGGGGTTAAGCCATGCTACCTCACCTGCTGCACTAATTGAAGTTTGGCTTCCATCGCGCTTACGTGTTAGCCATGCTGGATGGTTTAAAGCTAACTCTGAAGTTTCAGGCGCCATAAAACCAAATTCAAACCAAGGAATTGCCAGTAATCCGCGACGATGTGTTTGATTAATAACATCCGCAATAATATCATGCCCATCTGTACCCTTATATACAAACGGCTGAATTTCCGCGCGTCGTGCAACCTCACTCTTGTACATTACATATCCCGAATTCCAAACAACAGGGTAAACGGTGTTAAAGTTTAATTTGCGTAGCTTATCCATCGCTTCGCCAACTTTAGTCCTGTCCCTTAAAACATCAAGGTCATTATTAGTCATCCACACACCACGAATTTCCTGCCGTGGTCGTTGTACTCGTTGAACCGGTTGCGGTATGGGTTGTGGTACTGGTACAGGTTGTGGAACTGGTTGCGGCTGTGGTATGGGTTGGGGTACAGGTGTCGGTTGCGGAAAACCCCCAGTTTCAGCAGGTGGAAACTGTTGAGGGTCTGGAGGTAATGGAACGGGTTGGGGAATTTGCGGTTGTGGTGGAACAGGCTGCTCCCCAGGAAACTGTGGTATTGGTGGAGTTGGCTGCGGCGCCGGAAATTGTTGCGCCAATACAGGAGCAAAGGTATCCAACACTATTACTCCAACAAAGGTCAGCAGGAACAAAATTGGTACAACTGACTTAAGCTTCGACCGCCATCGAAAAATCGAATTAAACATCAGCTCTCTTGACACGTTAGTTACCCACGCACGCCATCGCATGTTTTTGTGATGGAATTTACTCGCCATATAGTTTACATTTAATGTATGTTTACTCCCACGAGCAATTGGCAATGCTTCTCTTTATGCCATGCCGCGCGCCTAAGTGCTGTATCAATTTACTTGATGCACACCAGGGCTAACTACTATTTCTGACGCAGCAAATTCGTGAGTAGTGCCCATGACATATTTATTCGTGATAAAAAAATCTAATAAGTTGCGCGGGTAGATTGGCAACGGATACAAACGGATGTAACGGATAGTATATTGCAAACCGGCAAAATATAAACTTCTGTCATGAGTCGCATTGTGCTTTCTAACTAAATTCAAGGCGTAGTTGCTTTAAGTATCTATCGACAAATCTAGCCTAATCGCACTTAGTAAAAAAAATTTACTCTAATCTCCCCCATGCTTTATTTTCCCCACCCATATTCAAAACCCCATACAATATAGCAACTCCAACAAACCCCATAAGTGCTGACACTATATTGATACCAAGAGACAAATTAATGATAAAAGTCACAACACTAATTCCCAAAATTCCATAAAATCCCCATTTCTTCCACCTAAGTAAAGCGATAGCACAAATAACGTTAAAGATACTTATAACTGCAAGTGCAATCAACGTTGCACCAGAAATATTGGAGAGACCTTGTTGTGGAGTCAGGTTACTCAATAATTTGGGATTCAGCCCAAAATATAAATTAGCTAAAGCTCCTATGGAACTAGCGATAATTATAAAAATCAACCAAGCTGTCAAACAGCCATGTCTCTGTCTTAGTGTCATTTTAAACCTCCAATGCGTTTTAATAGGTAAAGCTATTTGTCAAATCTTCTTACTGTTTTTATTTCTGAATACGCATGACTCATGCAATCAATCGAATTATATGACAATTTAATGGTGTACGGGCGCCAGTAAAACAATAAATTGTAGGTTGGGTGAAGGCTTTGCGTAACCCAACCTACCTCCCCATGAGCATTTATTGGATTCTGTAACGCGGTGCTTATTCGTGTAACCTGGTAGTTATGAATGAAAAATTCGACGGGTTAGCGCCATCAATAAGAGTTTGTAACAGGAATTTTACATACTGCCTATTAATGCCTCTAGACTCAAATTCTGCCACAAGCTGTGGCAGAATTTGCTTGCTTGCTATCTAAATTCAAGCTTTAGTAGCGTTAAATGACTTAAATGGCGTACTCTTTCTAAAGAAAAACAGGATGAAGTTTTAGATTTTGTCGAATCTCTACGAGACTTTGAACAAACATTTTTTAACACTGTTACCTACTGGTCTGTGTCATTAAATCTGGTGTGTTATCTCTTCCTTTGTGTCCTTTGTGCCTTTGTGGTTTTTTTTATAAACAACCCAAAACTATTGACACAGACCACTAGGCGACAAACCTGGATTTGAGGAAAGCTACATTAACTTAAATTAAGCAAGGCAAAGGTATTTCAGTACCTAAGTATTAATGAACAGTTAGAAAATTGACTTAATTTATTGAGGAATTACTGAAGACAGAGAAACTACAACTAAGGAAAAATTATAGTATAATTGTAGAGTTTGGAATATGTCTCCTAGAAAGAAAAGTAATCTGCAATTACCAGCCAATTACGGCGATGTACTCAAATCCATTAAAATGCGTATCCAGTCTGCCCAAATTCAAGCGGCCATAGCAGTCAACAGAGAATTAATATCGCTTTACTGGGATATTGGACATGAGATTATCTCACGTCAAGAGTCCGAAGGGTGGGGAACTGCCGTAATTGAACGATTAGCAGATGATTTGCAAAAATCTTTTCCAGGAGTTAAAGGCTTTTCTGCACGAAATATTTGGCGCATACGAGCCTTTTACTTGGCTTACACTCAGGATATTCAAGACACTTTAGATATTGCCACAGGTGTAGATGCTCAAATTCTGCCACAGCTTGTGGCAGAAATTCCTTGGGGTCATAATCTACTGTTACTAGAAAAAGTCAAAGACTTGAAAGCAAGGCTTTGGTACATTAATAAAACTCTTGAGTATGGTTGGAGCCGTTCGGTCTTATGGCATCATATAGATACAAAACTTTATGAAAGACAAATTGAAGCCGAGAAGACTACAAATTTTAATTTAACTTTACCTTCTCCTCAATCTGATTTAGCGAAAGAAGTTTTAAAAGACCCTTATAACTTTGATTTTTTAACTTTAGCAAAAGATGCTCAAGAGAAAGATTTAGAAAAAGGTTTACTAGACCATATACGAGAGTTCCTCTTGGAATTAGGAGTCGGTTTTGCTTTTATCGGCAGCCAATACCATTTGAAAGTGGGTAATGACGATTTTTATCTTGACTTACTTTTTTACCATGTTAAATTACGCTGTTATATAGTTATTGACCTGAAAATGACGGAATTTAAACCAGAATTTTCTGGAAAAATAAGTTTTTATATTTCGGCTGTAGATGATTTATTACGCCACCCTGATGACCAACCAAGTATTGGCATTATCTTATGTAAGTCAAAGGATAAAACAATAGTCGAGTATTCATTGCGTAGTACGAATATGCCAATTGGTGTTTCAACTTATCAATTAAGGGATGCTTTACCAAAAACATTAGAAGGAAGTTTACCAACTATTGAACAGTTAGAAGCTGAGTTAGACACGGTTGCTGCAAAGATTGAAGATAATGAATAAATGTAGCAACTAGTTTAAGGCGCCTCCAAGAAAACAAAACTATCCGTTACATCCGTTATATCTGTTGCAAGTTACCCACCCAGCGCTTAGAGTAAAATAGATACAGTAAAGCAACGGAGCAATAGCAGTGAACATCACCGCTTCAATAACCAAAATGCTGAAACTGGCTATTTTGTGCCTGATGGTGTTCCTGCTGTGGACAAGTAATAGTTGGGCACAAGTTACTGTAGATGAAAAAATTGCTCCTCTGGTTGAAAAATTAATCGATAACAACGCGCGTGTTCGTCTGGAAGCGCACGATGCACTAGTAAGTATTGGTTTAGGCGCCGTTCCCACGGTTGTAGAAACTCTAAATAATCCAGATTGTAATATACGTTGGCGTGCGGCTTGGGTATTAGGAGATATGGGAGCTGAAGCTGCATCTGGAGTTCCAGCACTAACGCTCAGTTTACAAGATGTAGATGCTCAAGTACGTATGTATGCTGTATTGGCATTAGGCGCCATTGGTACACAAGCAAAACCAGCAGTTCCCGCTTTAATGGCAGCGTTACAAGATAAAGAACTTTATGTTCGGATTTATGCAGCTTCAGCGTTGAGACGTATAGGTACAGAGGCAAAAGTAGCTGTTCCATCTTTGATAAATGCACTTAAAGATAATAACCCGCGCGTTCGTAAAAATGCCGCTTTGGCTTTGGGTGCAATGGGAACTGAGGCAAATTCTGCTGTGAAAGATATGATTCCTCTGTTGAATGATAGCGAATATTATGTCAGGTATGGGACGGCAAAAGGGTTAGGTGGTATTATTGGCGCCTATCAGGATGTTGCTGATAAATTACCAAGCGCCAAGTTGACAAAAGTAATTAATGATTTTGAGCAAGTTACTAAAATCTTAGAAGAACATAAAGAGAATTTTACCGAAATTGATACCGCTCGAATCCGGCGCCCATTGGAAGCTTTGAAGTCTGAGAAAGAAACACGGTTATTTGATAGGATTATAGAATGGCTTCTCAAACATAAGTTACTTTTGGGTATTGCAGTTTATATAACTTTGTTGCCTACCTTGTGGCTTATATTGCTGCAAGTCAAACCCATATGGCTATTAAAGATTAACAACGCTCTTAAGCCTTACACTGATTTTTCATTACCGTTTATTAGTATTAATGTCCCTTTAAGGTATGTGTTGTTCGTTGGGTGGTTTCATTATCATCCCAAAGTACTCGATGCATGGGTAAGTAAATATATTGAATCAGCGCGCGAACAGTTTCCTAAAAAAGATACTGTTAGTAATCGCAATACTTATATTCCGATTCCCGTTGTTTTGGATGGTAATACAATAGCACAACTGGCGCCGGATAATTTGCGCGCAACTTTCTCCAAACAGCGTAGTTGCTTGATAATATCAGGTGAAGGTGGAATTGGTAAAACCAGTTTGGCTTGTCAAGTTGCTAACTGGGGAATGAGTGATATTGTTGATAAACGCTTGTGTCAACATTTAATGTTACCTGTGCTGTTAGAAGAAGACTTTCGCGCGGTAGATGGAAAGTCATCATTGAAAGAATCTGTTCGCGGACAGTTACAAGCATTAATAGATGAACCAGAACCAATATGCGAGGAATTACTAGTTAAGCTGTTACGTAAACAACGTATATTAGTAATAGTAGACCGTTTATCTGAGTTAAATACAACTACTCGCGAAGCTTTACAACCAGACTCTCCAGACTTTCCAGTTAATGCGCTGGTCATTACATCACGTTTAGAAGAAAAGCTAGGAAGAGTAAATAAAACTACCATCAAGCCATTGCGAATTGAAGCAAACAAGCTTTCCTCATTTATCAATACCTTCGCCAAAATAAAGAGGGCCTTCTGTAGTAGAGTTATGTTTACTAAGACTACAAC
>NZ_JBXXZH010000082.1:0-33760 GCF_059640475.1 Calothrix sp. CBUCES-K 9914 | reverse complement strand
CCGATTCCGAATCGCCAAATGCAAATGAATAAATACGGGCAATTGAAGACAAATCTTCTCCTCGTCCTTTTAATTTTGATAAAGTTGTTCGCATCATCCTAGCTGCAAAGTCCTCATCATCTAGAAGCAACTCGCGTGATTTACTAACTTTTTTAGCGGTTTGATTTACAACTAAAAATATTTCACGACAAACCCTTTTTAAATCTATTCCTTTTTGCATATATTCTTGATTTCCATAATGTAAGTCTGGTAAAAACACAACACATACAGGTAGCTCTATGCGTTTAATCTGCTCTGTATTTAAAGACAAATGATTGTAAAAAGAAGCATATCTATCAGCACCCCAGCTTTTATTAATCTGACGATGCAAAGCTAAAACAGCCATTGCACGATGTTGACCATCTACAATAACAAATCCTGTTCTTTGGCGGTTATATTTTATTTCGCCCAACGGCGTTAGTTTCTCTTGAAACCTAATTTTATTAAAATCAAACAGTTCGCCAAACTCAATTTTTTCATCATTTTGAGCAGCCGTTGGTGTTGGGTAATATGGCTCAATACCTGTTTGATTATTGTTCTTAGGAACAAGAACTGCAAGTATTGGTGGGAAAAATCTTGCAGATGCTTCTTTTTCTCCTAGCAAATAAGGAATAAGGTCATGAGCTACACGAGAATCATCAAGGTCACGTTGCAGTAACTCATCGAAAGTAAGCTCTTCTATATTAAATACTTCACGCCAAGGCACCATTTGAGAAGCAAGCTCATTCTCCCAAATCCCTTCAGAGCCTGGTTTCATTTTTGTCAATAAAAACTGAGCGCGCACACGATTATTATCAGGACCTACTGTAAATTCACCATAAGTTCCATAGATTGGATTTTTTTGTACACCAAACATAATTAACGTCTCCCACAAATTGGATCTGCTACTAACTGTAAAAGTCTTTCTAATGCCCGTCTTGCTGCTGTATCTTGCTTCGGTTCATCGCTATCAGGACCAATATCCTTTGGAAGGGTACTGGTTGGGAAAATATGTACAATTAAATCCCGTGGCGCTATCTGCCTTACTCTGGCTTCAAGTGCAAATGAATGGGATAAATCTAATTGCTTCATAACTGATTCCACCGTTGCTTGAGGGTAAGCAGTTAAATGTCTGCTAACCAGGTGGCTGTCATCCCACATATCACTTAAAGATAAGTAATGCTGACGGTATACTCTTTTATGAAGGTCTTTTGCTATACCAATATAAATTGGTCTTGTAAAAATTTGTACCGCGTTAGACTTAAAAAAATCTATAAAAAATTTGTCCGCATTGGCAATTGCTTCATCCAAAACCTTTGACGCTGTTTGCTGCTGCTCACCACAGACAAGGTTTAGAGGTGATGTTGAGATTAGGCGAACACCATAACGCATTTGGATGCTTGTCGAAATTTCAATAGTTGCCCCTAAAAAGGATGAAAGAGTTTTACTGATAGCATTTTCGTCAACAATGTTTGGTTTGTAATACCAAGCATATAAACCTTGCTGATCACGAGGAATACGTGCTATGTGTGACCCTTGATACTGCGTTTGAGTAGTTGTGTCCATGAGTAGCCTAATTTACTACCCTATTGTAAACAGTATTAACCCTGATGTTTATAAGTGACAAGCAAAACAAGGCAATTCGTCATCTTCATCGTTGAGAACTTCCTCCAAAGCTTCAGCTAAATTTTTAGCAGGCGCCGCTTGTTGCTTTTTAGCCATAGCTTTGTTGTGTTCAGCGATTATCTCATCTTTACGGTCACGTATTTCTTGCAGCGTTTGTCCTTGAACCCAGGTATAAGTCCTTCCATTACTATGGTCTTGCTCGTACTTGATAGCCTGCTCAAATAGCTCAGGATGCTCCTGGGCTAACATAACCCATTCGTACTTACGCTGGAAGAAACAAAAGAAACAACCAGAACGGCTACGCCATTCGTAGTATTTTGGTAATCCTATACCGCTGTCTTCCAAAATACGCATAATATCGCTTTTAACTAGTCCAAGCTCCTTAAAGGGGAAAACGGCTTTGATATTAGGCTTTTTAGAAACGTATCCCTCTCTATCCTCATCCGCACGGATACCAACATAACTGATTGCTTCGTCGCTACCAACAAATTTTTCTAAAGGTTCAATTTTCATTCTGTTGGTACACCAGCGCATGGTAGGAGAGGGAAGCATACCACCGTGGATTGCTAACCAATGGTCAAACCCACGTTCTGCTGCCAGGTAATTAATTTTGATCCCCAAACGAGCCTCAATACGCTTGAGGTAATCGTAAGTTTCTTGCAGTTCCTTGTGTGTGTCGCAAAAGAAGTACTCCATATTTATCTCTGGATGCTTCTCCCGCATAAGTACGGCTAAAGCAGTACTGTCTTTACCCCCTGATAAACCCAGAATATGCCTAACTGCTTTTCCTTCCATCCTTTTTTTGCCCTTTGCGTTTAACCCTAGTTTCAGACACTTTATCAGTTGGCGCCGAAGATAAAATATGCTCGGTCAACTTGGCAACAACAGCTCGGTCTAATTGCGGATTGTTGTATTTTTCTAATATTGCCAAAATTTCCTCAAATACACCATCTACTTGATTTTGATTTTCATTATCGAACCAAACCAGCGAGTGTGTTTCCTGCCCATCAGGACGTGTAACGGTTATTTTGCGAGCTTCAAACCCGTCTGATGTACGTGTTTGAGAATCTTTCTGTATAGATTCAAGGTTTTTAAACCGTCGAGCTAAATCTGAAAGTTTTAGTTCAAAATTGGTTACATCTTCGTCTGTCCATGATTCCGCTGGTTTATCGGCAATAATCATTAACAGTGCTTCTAACCATTCGGTATCACTAGCATTTTCATTAGCAGCGGCTAGCACAAAAGACCTAACGCGATGTTCTAATACTTGACCGCTTAAATAACTAGCTCTTACACGCAAATCTTCCCGTAGCTTACTTTCATTACTACGTACTGCAAACGCACTATGAAGCAATACTTGACACTCACCTAGTAAGCGGTCATAAGCAGTTTGAATTTCGTGCAGTGCTGCAACAAGAGTCTTACGTAAAGTTTTTGCTATTGTACCATCATCTTCTTGGTCTGCAATAATTGGGTTTAAACCGCAAGCTATTGGTAAAGAAGTAAACAACAGTTCATCTGGCTCTTGAGCTTTTTGTAAGGTTTGTAACACAGCCAACGCTTCCTTACTTAGACGCTTGGTTTTACTAGTGTATGCAGGCAGCTTCTTCACGAATTGGAACAAAGGTTTAACAACAACCAATAAAGTTGTGTTTCTGGTTCCTTTGCTCTTTGGTGCATCCTTCTTACGCAAAATCGATTCGAGTTCTTTAAATACCTGTGACCGTAGTCCTACAACCTCAAAGTACTTAACCGCGAATCGTGATGCATCTTTTAGTAGCAGTTCAAAATGTTCTGCACCCAAGACAGGAATAAACACACCATCTTTGTAAACACCGACATCGTCTACATGATACAAGAGTACCGCAGCTAATAATACAGGTATAACACCACGTTTTACCCCGTAAGGAGGCGCCGCTAAAAACGTGTAGAGTTTGTCTACAGACTGTATTTTATTTTTGGCTTGTAAGCAGAAATCATCTATTGCCTGCCAAATTTGTGACACTCCTGATGTTTCTAACGGTTGATAAAATCCCCATCCATCGCTATCTTCACGATGAATACCCGTTTCGCTCAGTACTGAATAATACATAGTAACTTCGGGTCCATAGCCTTCTAAGCAAAGTCTTTCCCTATCGAGCTTTTCTATCATTGCCTCGATAAGTTCTCGTCTTGCTTTGCTACCTTGTGGGGTTAGCTCACGACGGTTGATTAATTCGTTCCAGAGCTTTAGTCCTCGGTGATAAACCTCATCACAAATATCAGATAGCTTGGCGTTAAAATCCGTAATGTGGTTTATGGTTTCCTGCTTACCTCCAATCCAACAACTGTTACTTGCTGAGATATCAAAGGTTTGGGTGAGGCTTTCATCCAGTAATTGTTCCGCTTGTACCAATCGATAACGTACTTCTTGCCTTGCTACACCATCACTTTGCAGTTCAGCCGCCGTAGTTTGGATTTTCTTTAAAGCTGCAAACTCGCGCGCTCGAATCCGCAATATATCCAAGTTAGATGGACATAATACAACTAAAGGTTTTCCATCTGCTGTAAATGCTGGAATATCTGATGGCGCCTCGTTATCTACCCAATACCCAATTAGCCCGTCACATTCATCGTGTGAACAACGTAACTTAGCAATGTTTTGCGCCCCATCTATATATTGACGCTCGAAGTAACGTAACGTACCCGTTTTGTAACTGTGTCGTTGAGCAACTACAGGTGTTAGGGAACGAATAGCTGAAAGAAGTTTTACTGCATTGGAACGCTCTTGTTCAAGATAATTTGTTAACTCAACATCGACATTAAAATCAGAACCTTGCCAAATTCGTAGTTCGTCTAACTGGCGCCGATAAGTAATAGTAGATTTTTTCAGAAGGCTATCAATTACTTGCTCCCAGTGAGATTTTGTTTCATCCGTGGGAGTTTCGCACATTGCCTGCGTTACAAATGCACGAGTCGCTCGTAAGGTGCCTGTCGTTGTTACAAGATTGAGGATACCGATAGCTTTTAATACACGCAAACTATCAACATCTTTGTTTCTTGCATCATCGATTAAATTCTGAATTTCTACCCAACGTTGAAGATTAGGACGAGAAGCTAAACCAGAACCAACCGCTTCGATAAAATAATCGTAGATTCTATCTAATTTGAGGGTTGATAATAGCAATATGTTTTGTGACTCGCTTTCTACGCTGGTTTCTTTTAAAAAGTTTGTAAAAGAATATGGCTCGCTACTTGTTAAAAATGTAAATAATGAGCGGTCATTTTGAGCATACCTTGTACATAAAATAGGTAGCACTAATGCCGTAATTGGATGTAGAGGAAAAGCTAATTTTAGATTCTCTTCTGTGTAGTCTTCTTGTATGTCACTAGGTAAGGCTTGATACCAGTGTGCTGCTTGACTTTCAACAATGGGATGAAAATCTGACGCTTGTGATTGATCGATTGCTTGACCAATTAAGCGTATCATTTGTACTGGAGAGTCTTTAAATGGAATATCTTCAAATCGACCTTGAATTTTAGACCATTCGTTACGCTGTACTGAAGCTAACCGTTCTCCATAATCGGCGAAGGCTTGGTGTAGTAAACCAATGATATAAACTTTATAACCGCTATCTTTACGGAGTTCTGCTAATTGCTGTAATAAATATAAATCTACGGCGCCTTGATTTTGAACTGCATACTCTAGGTTTTTACCTAATTCATCGATAATCAATAAAATATTAGTATCAGCAGCTTTGGCAACTTCTTTTAGTAAATTAGGAATTTCTTTGCTATCTATTATTTCTCCATTCGCAACTTGAGCTTCTAAGTCTACTAAATCACACGCTATCGCTATTTTACTCCGCTTTTTATGTGACCAAAAAGATTCGACACCTCTATGTAATGCACGAACGATAGTGTTACTTATTGGTTCTCGCTGTGCTGTTGCGACTGCTCTAAATAAACCTTGAGCAGGTATATTTTCTTCTAAAGTAAAATATTCAACACTATCATCGCCAAAGGTTTGTGCTGCAATTTCTAGTGCTATATGTCGTGATGGATTTTGAGATGAACCGCATAAAGAAGCGAAGAAATGAGCGAAAGCTGATTTCCCAGTTCCATAAACACTAGTTACTGTCCAAGCACGATTTTCTGATTCTCCTGCTAATCCAGCTAATATACGCTTGGTTGCATCTACTGACCTTTCGGTAGGGATATAACCATGTAAAGCATCAGTTTTATCTAAATCCCGTTCAAGGTTGATAGAACGAGAGTAACGACGTTTGAGACTGAAATAATCAGATAAAGGGTTATTCATCGACCTGCCTAAGCAACCTTGCCTTTGTAATACTTTTCTAAAATACTCTGTCCTAGCGCTTCTGGCTCAGATTGAAAGGAAAATTGAATTAAACCAGCAGAATCAGAGAGATAAACATTGTTTGACCACTTTGCAACTTGCTCGATAGCATCACATATCGCGTTCTCTGAAAGCTTAAGAGCCATTCCAGGACTACCAGTCTCGTAAACCAAGCGTGATATAGAAATATTTCGCTGTTCCCGTCCAACAAAACTAGCATACTCTAAGCAAGCAGCAACTATTATTTCTGCTGGTAAATTCCTTTTAGCGCCGAAACGAAACGTAAAGCGTCTAGAGTCTCCTGCTGTATTTATAATTCCTAATTGGGTAAATGGACAATCTATGCTTTCTTCACCTAGACCACCTTTTGTTGGTTGCTCAACGTACATTCGTAAAATACAAGTAACGTCTTTCTTTAGGGAAGATTCAACGGTACGAGCCGCCAGTGTATCCTTATAGTCGGATAAAGCATTAAATAAATCATCCTGCGAAAACTCGCTTTCTCGGAAAATGTTAAAAGCAAAGTACCAAGCAGCAGCATTACAACTTGGTTTTAACAGGTTCCAATGTAAAAGCCATAGTGTTGCGGGGTCTTCCAAATACTTATCCCAACCATTTTCTCCTAAAAGTCGCTCACCGAACTCCGAAGGTTCATCATTCTCTAACACTTTAAAAGCATTACACCAGTAACGAATCGCCATTGACATGTTTTTTCCAACACCAAGTCTTACGGGTGCATCGTCCTGTAAAAATATTTTAGGATTTTGGCAAGCTGCATCAAACCCCTTTTTTATCCAACCGTAACGTGGGTGAAATGTCTCATGGCGAGCAAATACAGGATTTACATTAATTGTTTCTTTTACAGCACCGTCTAAATTTAGACTAATTTGTTTTCCCATAAGTGATAATCTTTATAACTTAACAAGCATAAATGTAAAATCGATAGTAATACGAATTATTATGAAAAGATTCGTTATATGATGCATTAAATAGCTTGATAATAGAATGTTTATCTATAAGCAGGTCAATGATTGAGCAAAATAATAACTTCAATAAATTACAAACTGATGACCCAATAGAAGAACACAAGCTTTCTACTATACAGGAATTGGGTACAGTTCGGGATACTATCTTAACCAATAAGCACAAAAATTTACCCAATCTAAGTATAATTGCTCAAACGTGTAGGTCTAGCAAAGTTGGTAAAGTCTTACCCGATGCACTTTATGTTCATATTTCTGCACTAAGCGCGCTTGAAGAAATATTACAACATTATGAGCAGTATGCTCTTAGCGCCGTTTCTCAAATAGAAGCTACGTTAGTAAAATTCTGCTTTTTCCAACCAAAAATTTCTTACCTGTTTTATCCAGAGTTTGACACTGACCCTCATCCAGCACTACATAGCAGTGTCCAGGTAGATTTAGAAAGCTTAAAAGTAGTACATAGAGATTATAGTGATTCAAAAAATCCGCCAATCTTACATCGTAAAGAGACGTTTGTTACACCTGAATATCCTAATTATGGGTTGTTTGCTGAATTAACAGGCGCCGAAGTTGCTTTAGGGTTGTTACGTGATGCCAAGACTATTGGTACACGTTCAGGTTGGGAAAAACGCTTAAAAGCTTACAATGTCAAAATTGTCGAGCATCGTCTTGTTCCACTTTACCCAGTAATAGGTACTGATGAACCAGCACGACAGATAGACCGTCATAAAGCAGCAATTATTCGTGGTGAGTTGTCACGTCCTGTACGTTTGGCGTTGGAAGCTGGTTTATTTACACAGGGTAATACTTTTTTTGATTACGGTTGTGGACACGGTGAGGATATTAAGGGTATTGCTCAACAGGGATATACAAGTGCTGGTTGGGACCCTTATTATTTACCCAAAATAGAACAGGCGCCTGCTGATATAGTTAACCTTGGTTACGTTATCAACGTGATTGAAAATACTGGGGAACGTCGAGATGCTTTACTCAAAGCTTGGGAGCTTACCCGCAGGGTTTTACTCGTTGCTGCTCAAGTAACTGTAGCTGATACAAACCGAGGTACTATTGCTTATGGTGATGGAGTTGTAACTACCCGCAATACCTTCCAGAAGTACTACGAGCAGGAAGAATTAAAAATTTATATTGACCAGGTGTTGGGTGTTGAAGCGCTCCCCGCTGGTTTGGGTATTTATTTTGTGTTCCGTAACGAATCCGAAGCACAACTGTTTCGAGCTTCGCGTTTTCGTTCCCGTGCGACCACACCCAGAATCAAAGTAAAAGTTAAACAATTTGAAGATTACCAAGAACTACTGGCACCTTTAATGGCTTTTATAACTGAACGCGGTAGATTACCTAGTAGGGGTGAACTAAAGAGCGAGGATGATATAACTGCTGAGTTTGGTAGTATTAAGCGTGCTTATCATTTAATTTTGCAGGCTACTGACCCAACTGAGTGGGAAGCAATAACGAAAAAACGGCGTCAAGATTTAATGGTTTACCTAGCACTGAGTAAATTTAGCAGAACACCAAAACTCGTAGAACTGGCGCCTGAAGTACAGGAAGATATCAAGAGTTTGTTTGGTACTTATAAACAAGCTTGCTTAGAAGCTTACGAAATGTTGCATAGCTTAGGTGACTTGAAGAATATTAAAACTTATTGTCAAAACAGCACTGTTGGTAAAAAGTTACCATTGTCTTTACTGGTTCATGTGTCAGCACTACAAAACCTTGACCCATTGTTACGGCTGTATGAGGGATGTGCGAGCCGAACGATTGGACGAATGGAAGGCGCCAATGTAATTAAAATCCATACAAGAAGCCCGAAAATATCTTACTTGTATTACCCTGACTTCGATATAGACCCTCATCCAGCGCTACAAACTAGAATATCTATTGATTTGCGTAATTTAAGCGTTACGTATGAGGACTTTGATAATGATGACCCTCCTATACTTCATTACAAAGATGCTTTGGTTAATAGTGATTATCCTCTCTACGAAAAATTTGCCCGCTTAACTTCTCAAGAAGAAGATTGGGGACTATTGGATGACTGGTGCCTTATTAGTACTCGTTCCGGGTGGTTAAAGTGCTTAAAAGACCATTGTGCAATTCTCAAGAATTATCAACTTTTATGGCAAAAAGACGCTGACTCTTATAAACTTAAAGCTTTACGTGCTGCGGTTCAAACTCGTCAAACGAAAAGACGCAATGTATCAAAACAGAAAGATGTTGGGGAGGGTGCTTAAAGTTTTAAAGTTATTTAAAGGCACTTGTTTTTACAAAAATAATATGCAGCCATTCTATATTAATGTATTAATTTAATACGTCTTTGATTTAAGTAATATTATGGTGAAAGACCTAGCTTATTATTGTAAAAAGTTTTCTCCTAAGATTAAACTGACAAATCCTGGTGGTTTAAATGTAAGCCGTAACACGGGTACGGCGCCCAACAAACCAATTTTACTTTTATCTATCATTGAACTAATTAGCAGAGGAGAAATCAGAAAAAACCAAATACCGTTATCTGGTGAGTTAGTAGCTGAATTTATGAATTTATGGCGCCACTTGGAACCAAAGCGCAACCCAGACATCGGACAACCATTTTTTTACCTACGAAGCGATGGCTTTTGGCACTTCCAACCAAACCCAGGTTTTGAGCTAACTGTTACATCCAAAGCAAAACTTGTATCAGCAGGCGCCTTAAAACAAGCGGTAGAATATGCGTATTTTGATGACGAGTTGTGGCAAATATTACAAGATTCTCAAGGAAGAAGCGCATTAACACAGGTGCTTATTGATGAGTGGTTCGCTGGCGCCAGTAATATCGAGGGAATCTTACATATAAATGCTTTCGGGGAACTGCAAGCGGAATTGGAACGCGCGGGGGGTAAAATTTACCAGCCTGAAGAGTTAGATTCTGAACAAAAAGTTATAGTTCGAGACGCTGCGTTTCGTAAAATTATCACAACTACTTATGGATATCGCTGTGCGTTTTGTGGATATCAGGTGCTTGATTTGAATGGGCAAGGTATTGTGGATGGCGCCCACATTCTCCCATTTTCAAAATTCTACGATGACAAAATAGACAATGGGCTAGCGTTATGCAAGACCCATCACTGGGCTTTTGACCGTGGTTGGTTTAGTATAAATGATGACTACACGATTATAGTTATGGAAAGTTTACGGGAACAGGCGCCGAACTGCAAACCAATGAGAGAATTTATAGGAGAGTCGATTATATTACCAGCACAGCAACAATATTATCCTAGAGTAGAAGCATTGCAATGGCACAGAGAGAATATATTTGATGCAGCCTGAATAACTAAAAAATAATGTTTAAATATTATGCATACTAAAACAAAATTAAATCAACTTACTGTTAGCTTATTTTTGCCTGCTATATTATCATTTTCCGCATTTACCACAATCCAAGCATCTCACGCTGAAATTCCTAAAGTAAATAATATAGAAGCAACTATGAGCGAATTGGAAGTAGTCAGAAACCGTGAAGGTTTAGCTCGTTTGAATGGTAAGAAAGTAAAACTTGTAGGATATTATATATCACAATTTAGCAAACCTAAATTTCCTGGAAATCCAAATTTTAAAGGTAATTACATTAAATCTCAAATTGTATTAGAAGATGGTACTATTGTACATATTTTCCCATCTTGGAATAAACAATCATTGCGTTCTCCCTCTGAAGCAGAAAAGCACAAAGGAAAAATTGTTGAAGCAATAGGAGTAATTGAATTTGAAGTCACATCTAGTAAAAATCCCCAAATCAAGGAATCTTTCATTAATTTAGAAGAATTAATGAACAGCTAGCTATGTTTGCTGGTTCATGTACATCACTTACTGGCGCCTGTGTGAATGTAGATGCGTTGAATGTATAAGTACTAGATAATTAGATAGAGTAAAAAGGGTCTTGTAAGTGTAATAACTTTACTTAACCTAACTAATTTATAGGCGCCATTATTTTACTACCTGCTCAATAACAATATTATCTGTGCTTTCGGTTGTGTTGCAGTGGCATAGTGATAATCAAGTAAAAACGTATCCTGCTAATAATGACCTACCACTAGTTCTATTATATTGCCAGCAACTTTTAATTTATTTTAAAACACGCTCTATACTCAAAGAAATCTATAAATAGGTACTCAAGTAAAAACTAATGTTTTCTGGGCTTTCTTCAGCTTCTAAAGCCTCTACTAAGGAGGGAGCATCTTCTTTTTTTAGAATTTTAACCTTTTTACCGTTGTAGTAAATAACTATATAAACACTATTATTTTCATAATCATAAACCGGATAATTACAGGTATAAACCGGAGATTTATTAACTTTTTTGTTCATTTGTTACCTTCCTAGAGACCCTGACTATAATTATATAAGCATTCCCATGCATAAGTTCTGCTGACAGTATAAATCAATGTATTCAAACAATCGAATGATATGGATGAAAATTGGTTTTGTTCTAGGTAAATATTCATACTCAAGGGGAAGAATGACCTGCATCGCTGGCGTTAAAATTGTAGTACCATCACAAAGCTGAAGTTAGCCAAACGTGAGGGGTTAATTATCGATTTCCGGGTAGAGCGAGAAGGTGTGTATCAAATCAAACAGAATAGAGCTTTCTATTGGGACATAGTTTACGAGCATAAAATTGAGGAGTATTTCGCGCGTTTGTGATTAAATGTGGGAAAAGGCACCGACAACTACATTAATTAAATAAAAGGTTTGAGCTTGTTCTCTTTAGAACAACTGTTATGTCACTCCTGTGGAACGGCACCGTGCTGTTATGGTGCATAATTTTAATAAGCCAAACATAAGTTTCATTGTAGATAATAGCGGGAATGTATATTAAAAATGAAACAGATAATAAAACGAATATTTTTACTTCCTTTGTCTCTGATGATTTGGGTTTTTGCTGCAAATAATATACAGGCTATACAAAACAACCAAGACAACATGAATGCCGAAAGATATCTAGAAAGGGGTATTGTAATGTTTGGACTTGGAGATTACCAACGAGCAATTAAAGACTTCACGCAAGCAATTAGTATCAACTCAAACTATACAAACGCTTACATTGCTCGAAGTAATGCATATCTAGTTTTAGAAAAGTACCAAGAAGCAATTGCAGATTCTAATAAAGCAATTCAGCTTAATCCTCAAAGTTCTGATGCATATAATAGCCGATGTTATGCAAAATCTCGTGGACTAAAAAAGTATCAAGAAGCTGTAATAGACTGCGACAGAGCAATTAAACTTAGCCCAGACACTATCGATAGTGCTGCTTTTTATTCTAGTCGCTGTTATGCTCGTGCTGGTTTTGGGGATAAAAAAGCTTTAGACGATTGTGAAAAAGCCATAATACTAGACCCTAATTATATTTATGTATATGAAGATAGAGGTCTTGCTCGTTTGCTGATGGGAGATAAAAAAGAAGCAATAAGTGACTTTAAAGAAGCAGCAGAAAAATTCTCTCAAAGAGGTGATAAGGTTAGTTATCAAAGAGTACAAAAGTTAATCAACTCTCAAAAATAGTTAATCTGGATTTGCAGTGTTGTACAAATATTTGGATGTAAGGGTAAGCCGCGCGCTTTCAAGTGGGATGAATGATTAAACTTGATTATGCGTAGTATTTGAATATTGGTGCCAATTATTTTACCTACAAAATCTTAAATGTTTAAGTATCTAAATTTATAAATATCTAGATACGTACTCATGACAGGCGCCACACTGTAAGCCTATGCGAGAATTTAAGGGGGAATCAATAATACTACCTGCCCAACAGCAATATTATCCGTTTGGCAGAGGCGTTGCAATGGCATAGAGATAATGTGTTTAATGCTGCATGAAGAACTAGTAGCCACCGAGGAAGTTACCGTTCCCCCTATTGAAGCGGCACCATCTACCCGTTTGTTTTCCCACAAGGTAGTGAGTGGCGCCACTCAATCAACCAGCATTTCAGCCAGCAGAGCGTTATTAATAGCGCGCGCTTCTTCATCAGAGCGCTCTAATGTGTCAAAAGCCTATCCTCGTAGAATTATACCTGAAATTACCTTGGGATAATGTGAAGTCTAGGTGCGACCCCTGGATTCACAATAGCTGCCAACTCCTCAGAAGACATTTTGCTCAGTTCAGTCTGTAATTCTTCAATTGTGAAGTTATAGCCAGCAAGATTAGCAATGCTGATAAATGCTTCTGAGTCAGTTGCTGCTTTGAGCTTTTCCTTTAATACTTGATCTTGTTTAACGGCTTTGAAAAATTGGGCTGCATTTTTATTTGTCATGACAGTCTATACTCCTGTTTGTAATATGAGCGGTGCGATTCCTTATCAGATCAAAACAGCAACACCAAAGCATCTGCCTGCTTGCATTATTTTCTCTTTATTTGTGCTTAAATTTAAGATTTCACTCCTATTAATATTCCACACTTCCCATTTCGACCTAAAAGAAATTGAACTTCAGGCTGAAAACTGCGGATGAAAGCAAGTTATATTTGCTTTAATTATCAATTTACCAGGTGCTAATAATCGAGTCTTTTTTTGAAACTAATCTTTACATTTTTGTTTCAATACTTAATTAATTGCCCATTATTGGCGCAACTGAGTTGTACCAATAATCGCGTTGGGTTCCTGGTCGTTACGTAAGATACTAATAAATCGGTCGTATTCGGCACCATGTTTCATTAGTAGTTTAGATAATAGTATTATTGGTTATCGAGGTTTATCGTTGTCTGAACTGCTGTTAATCTCTGAAGCAAAATATCCACATAACCAGCTTAAAGAATCAACATCTTGCTCTAATGTTTTTACAGTGCATTTTAATACTTTGATGGCGCCGAACTTAATTGTTATCTAAGTAAAAAATATCAAATACAAGTATTATTTATATAGACAATACTTAGAAAACAAAATTTATATACGATCAACTCGGCGCCAGTTTTAAGCCGGGAGCAGCTACTACTTAGCAGTTATTGGGTATGTAATTTCGCAACCTGTATCTTGATTAGTTACGTTATAATTACCCTGGAAACTACCAAAATTAACAAAACTGGGTTGAGGGAAACGTAAGTTTTGTCCTTTGAAAATATCTGGTATAGGTTCTAAAGTCTTTGTATTACTTGCAAAACCGCCAGCTACAGTATCAAGCTCATCATTTGATAGTTCAAATGCATTAATATTCTTAGTTAGGTTATTCATTGCCTATTTTCCTTTTGTTGTTATTTTCCGCAGCGCAGCTTGTGATTCTGGTTACGCACTGCTTTACTCATACGTAAAGATTAGATGTTTTGATTTCATAGATACATCGGAAGAAAGTTTGAATTACAACATTCCTTTCTACATCTTTATATGGATATACTTATTGTTGGAAACTTCTACGTTCTGGTGCCATCAACTTCAGAACAAAGTTAAAACTGACGGTGCCTTTATCAATTCATGTTTCAGATAAATTGTAACCACGCTTATTATGTGTCAAACTCACAAAGAATTTCAAATATTGGCGCCAATTACTTTACCGATAAAGTTTTAAGTGTTTAAGTATATAAATGCACAACTATTTAGATACGTACAAAGAAGAGGCGCCTCTCATTGTAAACCAATGTAAAATTACTCAAAACCTTACTCAAAGCTGGTATTCTGAGTAGGTTAACATTTGTATCTTCCAAAAATGGGATTTTTAAAGCTTTGTAAGTTACGTTTTTGGTTAATTGCTTTGGCACTGTTGGGATTGACGGCGCCTTCATCAAAAGCTGCTATGCTAGAAACTAGCATAAACATTTTGAGGTAATTAGGCGCCTGATTCTCAAACAAGTAAAAAATATTTTAATTTTCATTAATTTATGCGAATAATATTAATTGCTGATACTATTTTTGAAATAGGCATTGGTTGCATATTTCTTTTGTTTCCAAGCTTGATTGTAAAGAATAATGAACTAGCTATTTCTTTTCTACGGGTAATAGGATGTGGTGCAGTGGCTTTGGGGATTTTGAGCTTTTTAATGTTAACCTTAAAAGAATCAAAAGAATTAAAACCAGGATTAACTACTTTATCTGCTTTTCATTCTCTAGTAACATTAGCTCTGTTTTCAAACTTTACTAACAGCGTAACTAATTCACTTTTGATAATTATACACTTATTACTTGCACTGTCGTTTGTTAGTGTGACATGGAAACAAATCTTGTCATGAGCCGCTGCCCATATACAAAGAGCGTGAACCTAACCACTCTAAAAACTGACGGCGCCTTCATTAATAAATGTTCTGATTGAATTGTAATCACGCTTAGTATGTACTAGACTCACAAAGGTTTTTTTATATTGGCGCCAATCACTTTACAAGAAAGAGTTTTAAGTGTTTAAGTATCTAAATTTTTAGGTATCTAAATACTTATAGGCGCCATTTGGTACGTTGGCTTTGATAAAATTTATTTTCAAATAGAAGAAGATTGTATTTACTTTGAGTATCAATCAGGTAGCAAGACGAGTTTAAAAGATAACTTTGCTGTGAGAGTTACTCCCAAAGGTAAAATTACAGGCCAAGGGTCTGTTTCTCACAAAGGAACAATTGAATATATTCTTAGGTGGTATAAAATCGCTACTGGAGAAATACAAACCAACCTATCATCTAAATTTATTGACTCCCTGATTTATGATGATTAGAAGTGGTTATAAGGTATTAGAATAAATACGGCGCCTGTATTTGTATGATAAGTCAGTATGAGTAAAAAGCCTAAAGGATGGTTCCAACAGATAGTTCTGCGTCCACTTATACATGTAAAGGGGTATGCTTCGTATGAGAAAGTAATAAGTAATATAGCTAATATTTATTTTTCTGTAGGAGAAAATTTTGATATAGAACGTGCGGTATGGGAATATCCAAAAGAATCAATGTATATCAGCGCATATACAATGTACAAAGTAGCTGAAGCAAAATGTCCTACTTATTATGTCTCTAAAGATTTATTAACAGGGTTAATGCAATCAGATTTATCAGTAGAAACTGACACTTTAAATTGGGCAATGAGAACAGGGATTTTTATGTTACCGGAAGGCGCCATATTATCCCCAGAAAATCGTAGTATGCAAGCGATATATTGGTACTGTGATAAGGAACACGGTTTACTATATTGGGCTGCAACCGATGGTTTATCTTCTTTTTGTCGTCGATTTAAATTAATTGAAAATGAAAATAGATTTTATTATATTGATACGGCTGAGATAGAGTCCGAAAAAATATTTGAATTTAATACTTATTTACAATCTATATTTTTACGATTACTTTTAATAATGGAATGTCGTCCAGAGTATGTGGAGACAACAAGCGCGCGCTTTACTATTAATAAAGGTTTTTCTAAAAAAAATGATAAGGACTACTACGAACCATTATGGATAGGGAAAGAATTTAAATTAAAGAGAGAGGGTAATACTGAAAATACAGGCGCCAGTACTGGAAGTTCCAAGAGCGTACATTGGCGCCGGGGTTATCTTCGTAATCAAGCTTACGGTGAAGGTAGGCAGAAGCGAAAGTTAATATGGATTGAGCCAGTACTTGTGATGGGTGGTGCCGATAATTGATGAGTGGCGCCGAAACTTTGATAATATTTAGTGACGCGCAAGCTTGTTAAAAACATGATTTTATCTACTTACTTACCCCCCGTATCTGGTTTGCTTATTTGTGGCAAGTGTTTGGAAGGACAAGTATTAATTAATTATGTTCAAGAATTTGGTCTTGAGGATGAACACATTCCAGCTTCTTCTCGACTCATGATATTTTCTTCAACTAATGTACTTGAGTCTTGCTCGGTGGTCATAACAGTCACCTTTAATTAAAGTGTGTTTTTTTAAATCCATGCTCAAAGCTACAAGACAATAATAATTACATTACTGTAAGGGGTGCTAGTAGCATTGGAACAGAAAACTGGGTTAAGCCGTGTTACATGAATGTTGTCGGTATACCCATAATATTGCCGTTTGGCGCGCTTATACTTCCTATTTTTCTCGGCAATGTTATGCTTTTAATACCTGTAATGCAAGCCAGTCCTTGATTGCAGCTTGACTTGGCTACAGGTTGGGCAAACATTTACGGTGGATAATGCTGATTACTACGTTATAGAAGATAAATGGACAATTGTTAGCATTGATTATCCAACCATTACCTTTTCTAACAAAAAACATTGGTTGGTGGATACCGCTTATGTCCAGCCGTTTTCGACAGAGACTGTTATTGGCACAGTTGAAAGCGAGACTGATATAACAGCAATCATAGCTCTTAAATTTACCCGTTTCAGTTGTGAAGAAGCTATTTTGTTAGAAGGAGAGCAAGCTAGCTACCTCAAGAGTATTGACCCAGTTATTTATCTTTGAACCATTTTGAATAGGCGCCCCTGTTTAAGTAACAGTACTTGCAGGCGCCAGCATATTGGAACATTAATTTATTAATAACTGTCTTTTGTGGCAGTTTTGACAATAAACTGATGATTAAAATCTTTACAAAATCTTCATCGATTGCTTATATATCTGCTGCAATTACAACTTTATTAGTATCTCAAATAGTAACAGCCCAGGCGCCAGTAAAAAAACGAGAGGTGCCGAAAAAACCAGCAGTACAAGTATATCCTGGTAATCAGGTAAAAACATACCCTGCGAATAATAACTTACCAATAGTAAGTTTAATTACAATGCAGGAAGCTACCAAAAATTCTGGCTATTTGCGAATAACGGAAGCGAAGCTAACAACTTATGGAGAGTTCGCAGCAAAAACAGGACAGTACAAAAAAATATATTCAAATGAGCGAATGATATGGATGATTACTGGTTTTGTACCGGGTAAGCATGTCTCCTCACGAGGAAGAATGACCTGTATTGCTAACGCTGCCATTACTGAAGTTATTGATGCTGAAACTGGTGATAGTTTTGGTCGAAGCATTAAGTGTCCACCAGGGAATGATAGAAGTACTTTGTTCCCATAAATACGATAGATAGGATTCGAGGCGCCTGTTACAACCGCCAATTTTAACTAACCAGTACAGCATCGTTAAAGCAATTCACTGCGTGCATGTAACGCAATTTCCTTCGGACATGAACGTAATTATGTTTTGCTTCGGGGGATTTTGACCCCAACGCAAAACACGCAACCGATAGAGGATGGGGAATTAAATCCCTCTAACTTGTTAATTGGGTTGCAAGTGGCGCCTTTAACTGAGTCACGCTTATAATTACTTAGCGTTCAATATATACTGATAATGTCTAAAGATAAGAGTGAAGCTCAACTAACACAAGCCGATAGACTTTTTGAAATGCTTCTTTACTATTGTAAACAAAGAAGTCCAGAGGGACTTAATTCAATATTTGACCGTTTACCTAGTCAATCAACGAAAGTATTACTAGAAGCTGCCGTTACTGCTCTTAATGATGATGTTGATTCTCTTGCTTGGCTATGTGGTTATATGGCTGACGAAATTAGTTGTAGATCAGATAATAATAAAGAGAATCTACCTATTACAAAACTATCAAAGGTGTTTATTCAACTAGGCATGGCGCCGTTTGTTGATTTTATGCCAAACTATTTTGGTCAATTTGCGATTACCAATGTAGATAAATTTGAAGCACTACCTTCAGATATTAAAGCAATGTTATCTTCTGAACTTGGTTTAATGGAATTTTCACACGATTATGTAAAGGCAGCAAGTGAGGAATTCAGGTAGTAAGCTGGTATTTGTATAGGCGCCCTTTAACAACTGTAACACGCTTGCGCCGATATATCTACATGGCAAGTATCTAGATACTTAAAAATGAGCGATATTTAAACGGCGCCCATCAATCTACAAGCATTTCAGCTAACAGCGCATCATTGATTTGTTGTGCTTCCTCGGTTGAACGTTCCAAAACATCAAAGGCGCCGTTTATAGCTTCTTGTACTTTACCTGGTAATGCATCAAATTTATCAGTATTAATTATCGTGATTCTACACCCTGTATATGGCATAAAATCAATAAACGGTTTCATCTTATGTTTAATTAGCAACCTAGATAATAATATTATCGGCTGTCGGGGTTTATCGTTGTCCGAACTGCTGTTAATCTCCGAAGCAAAGTATCCACATAACCAGCTTAAACTGTCAGCATCTGTATTTAATGCTTTGAGAGTACCTTGTAATACTTGGTTGTTTAGTTTTACAGGTAGGTTGTCAAAAATTTTATCTAGCGCTTCTGGTTCCCGGCGCCGAGCATGATTAACTGCTTGTTCAACAAACTTATCAACTTTGGTAGGTTGAGATTGTCCAAATCCTTTCGACATAGCCCCTGTGAAATATAAGCAAGTTCACTATAAAAATGTTAGCCTATTATTTGATTGATTCACTTTGAGATTCTTAGGGGAAAGTCCAAGAATCTTACACCACCTTGTAGTGTTTACTATAAGGTGGTTTTTATCTGATAAGAAACGCGGTTCTTCAAGTTGTTTGGGGTTGCGTGAGATGGGCACCGAAAATGTCATTTTGCATCGCTTGCTCCTTTAACATGTATATTATCCTACCCAGAAGATATTTTTTAGTTCTTATGTTCTATTTAAAAAATATTTTAAGTGGTAGGAAAAAAGTCATAGTATAAAGCATGACTTTTATCTCATTACGTTAGCAGTAGAAAGTTTTTATGATGATGGCGTAAACGACCAGGAAATTTATCTCCCAAGTATGATGAAAATCAATAAATTTATGCCTTTCTTAGCAGGCACCGTAGTTTTGAGTGTTACTGTAGCTCCCTTAATTGCAAAAGCTGGCATAATTCATAACGGTCGCGCGCTGGTAGCACAAGCTCAAGAAAATGAACACGGAAGAGGGGAAAGAGGTGGTCATTGGGCAAAATTGAATCTTAGCGACGCACAAAAACAACAGTTGCGTCAAATTGAACAAGATACTAGAAAGCAGATAGAAGGCGTTTATACACCAGAACAGCTTGCAACACTCAAAGCAGCGAGGGAACAGCACAAACAAGGACAACATGGTGGTCGTCGCAATGTAATGAAATCGTTGGATTTGAGTGATGCTCAAAAAGCTCAAATTAGGCAAATTCGAGAGGCGCAAAAAGCTCAGATGGACGGCGTTTTAACTGATGCCCAAAAACAGCAACTTCAGCAAGAACGCGCGCAATGGCAGCAGAAACGCCAACAACGACAACAGCAACAGCAATAATTAATACTAATAACGCAAAAGGGTAAAGCTAATTTTTACCCTTTACTTTTAATTGATACAAATGTAACAACCTACTACTAAATATTTATCTTTTCGTATCCTCTGCACAGGCGCCTCTCTTCTAGCTTCTCAAAAATCTCTATACCTTGTTGATAATCTGGACACTGTATATCTTGAGATTTACCGAAACCTCGTTTTACAGCACTGCCCCATGTTTTGGTGATTATCCAGGCACCGAATATGTTCTGACATAAAGTTAAAACATAAAACCGCGTATTTTTACGCCATTTTGACTCAATCCAATTGTTTAAATCGTAAGAAGTACTATACATAAATATAATTTATTAACTGACATCGCGTTCTTGCTCGCGCGCTAAATATTGTTCAAGTGCTTCACGAACTAAATCAGGTACAGTGCATTTCCTATCGGATGCTAATTTTTTCAGTCCTTCTTTGATTTCTGGATATACCACTGCTTTGACCTGCTCAGTTAAAGGTACATCCCGACCAAAATTCAATTTATATTTAGTTCCGAAATCTGGATTTCCTCCAACCCTTGCCATATGCTCTCTCTACTTACATATACGCACTAATTATATCTTGCAATGCTTTTAAGATTTGTTACAAAATTATTGCTACTGTATAGAACTGTACACTACTAATAGTAAGATTAATGGTACAAGTTTAACCGTAAGAATTTATGGGTGTTAGTTATCAAACCAAAAGTACAGGTGCCTCACTTCGAGTAAGAGAATCCGGGGCGCCGTATGGAACAAACAACGATAATCAACCTACTGAGACTGAGATTATAGGCGCCCTTGAACTCACCTATGATGAACAGCGAGAACGTGACCGTCTAGAAAAGTTGGTTGAAAGAGCTTTCTATGAAGCGGGTCGAGCGCTGTTTCAGCTTCGCGAACAGAAGCTATATCGTAATACCCATAAGAGTTTTGACGATTATTGCCGTGAACGGTTCGCATTTACAAGGCGCCATGTTGATTACTTGGTCGCAGGTTCACAGGTAGTAGATAACTTGATTGAAATTTCTGGTTCCCAAGTTGAAATTCTAGAAACGAGAACCAATGGTTCTCAAATTTTGCCGACCAACGAACGTCAAGTTAGACCTCTATCTAAGTTGGAACCATCAGAACAACGAGAATGCTGGCGCCAAGCAGTCGAAGAAGCTGGTGGAAAGTTACCTTCGGGTAAAGTTGTTAAGAGTATTGTAGATAGAATACGAGAACGGACTAAAATTCCTGTGCCTTATACCGAAGGTGAAGTTTGTACAATTATTACCAAGGATAATCCAGACCTCAAAGGGAAAGGTGGTCATTGGTGTATTGTTAAAAATGTATATGAGTTTAGTTGTTCTGTTTTAACTTGGGATGCAGAGTATATGGTAAAGCCAGAAAATCTTAAAAGCTTAGATATGTTAGAGGATGATACCGCTGCAATGCAGGAGTTATGTACTCGGTTACGGCGCCTAAATAGTATCGATAAAATAGACGATATTGAGCGTTCTGTACTCCAAGCAATGGGGCGCCGGAATAAACCTTTAACAGCAGTACAGGAGAACTTACTGTCTTTGATCGAAAAAGCCTATGGAGTTGGGTAGATTTATAAATGGATAATTAGATATAGGTTATAAGTAAATGCTAAATGAACTCATTAAAATAGTAGTCGATAGTTCTGGATTAACTAATCAACTAAAAATAGCTGAATAGGCAAAATTAAACAAGATTAATCCGTTTGATATGGGTAGTAAAAACTATCAAAGATGTTTGTATGATTTGGGACTAGGCGGTAAATACCATGAACTTGAGTACAATGAAGACGGTACTTTGAAATATCAGTAGTATATTAAAGAGTCCCTCATTATTACTAGCAATGATAAGTCGAGGCACCTCTCACTACTTAGTACCCAATAGGTATAAATTTAGAGTTATTGCTGATTACATCTTTCCCGATTCGAGCTGCAACACCTTCCGGTATACCGTTGATAAGGAAGCAAGAAAGCTGTAGTTTATATTCTTCGTCTTCTATATACACGCGCGGTAAATCTACATACTGCTGATACACTTTAGCGTAATGTGTATATTCGGGGTCTGAATTAGTAATTACTTCATAGGCACCTTTAACTATTTCCACTTCTCTACCTTCTCGTCCCCAAGTCGGTTTTGCTACATATGGTGGTTGGATTTGATCTGGCGCCATGAAAGTTGGTAAAAAGTGGCTAAAATCTACCAATTCACGACTAAAGAAATCACTTCCCAACTCTGTAATCAGAGCCATTAGAGCTTTATTTTGTAAAACAAAAGAACTAACTGGATTGATTAAGGCGACTTTACGCGCGTAAGCTAGTGGTTCAAAATAATCCCACAAACTTACTTTCGATTCTGGGTCTTCATCTTCAACCATCCATTCAGTAGGATAAATACGGTATATAATATCAACGATTTCTCCATTCTTGTCGTAACAATAATGTTCGTCCATCTCCAGATTCTCAACAGCACAGAATCGAGATTTGTATTTGCACAAAGACCTGAGATACTCAACAGTACCAATATCTTCCGGCGCCTTTGATAATGCAGCAAAGATGATATTACACTCATGGGGCGCCTTACCCAAATATTTAGCCGACTCCTCAATATATTTATTAAGCTCGCGTTTGAGTACTGCTTCTGCATTGATATTCGGGTCAGCTTTACCAAAATGCGACGCGACAATACCGTTCATCTTAAAAGTTTCTACTATGAAGGTGGCAACTTCGGCGTTACATTCTAGTAAATAAATATTTTCATCGGTAACGGCAAAATCACAGCGGGCAATAAACGGCGCCTGTGTATTACTTCTAATTAATCGCAGTGTTTCCTCTGGGTAATCAAATTCTTCTACAAGCGTCTGGTCATCAAATCGTTTCATCACCTCGCGTGCTTTAGTTAAAACTTGCCACACGTTAGCTGCCGCACGCCGAACTCTTTCTATCGTAGAAGGCGCCACTGTTAAAACGTCGTAGCAAGCGTAATTATCAACATCGTACCAACAAAATATATCTCTGTACTGTTCGTAAAACTTACGTCGTTCGTTAATTAAAGTATTTAGCATACGCGCGCCTATCTATTAAATATTTATTAAGAACTTGAACCACCAGAGCGGAAACTACCAAAACCGCCAGCCCTACTACCAGGAGCGCTACGATAGTGTGAATCTACGTGAGTACCGTCACTCTTCGTGTAACTTCTAACAAAAACTCTCGAACCACTATAACTTCTGTAACTAGAATAACTAGGGGAGCTATAGTAACTGCTACTTCCTGTACTGCTATAAGTACTACTTGAATTATCACTCTCGTTAGGAGGCACCGAAGCGAGTTGTGTATCAGCAGTCTCTTCCTCTGGGGGTGGGGGTAATAAAGCTGTGAGTGTTTCTGGTTGTGTAATACCAGTGAGAGAAATACTTTGCGTGCAGGAAATTTCTGAACTTAAATTTTGAGATGTACATTTCTTAATGTCGTCGATAGCTTTACTAACTTCGCGATAATTGTTCCGATAGGCGCCTAACTGTGATTGAAGTTTAGTAGATACATGACTATCGGCTCCGACTTGTGCTAATAAATTAATCGCTTGCTGCCACTGTGATTTGGCGTTAAGTAAATCAGGTAATGTAATCGATGTTGTATCTTTAGTTAAACTAAATGCTTTATGTGCCGTCTCTACAGCGGTTGTAAAGTTTTTTAAAGATTTTTCTTCACCTGTGATGAATTGACCAACATCATTAAAATTACGCTCAACTGCGGTTATTCCAGACTTTGCAGAATCAGAAACAAATGTGCCTGCTGGAATTTTTTTAAGTAGACTTATTGCTTGCTCCCACTTACTTCTAGCTTGTTGCCAAGATATGGAGTAAGTTTTATTTTGAACTAGATTAGCGGCTTCTGCGTCTAAACGTTGTGCTGTTTGTAAATTGCTTAAAGCTTCATCCTCAATTTGAATTTTAGAATTAAGTTTTGTTAAAATGTTGTTGAGTTGAGATATTTTGTTTTGAGCGTCTTGATAAGGATAACCAGGCAAATGAGGAACTTCTTTGAGTTTGGTAATACTCTGCTCTATAGTATTTTTATTTGATTTTAAAGATTCTAAATTAGGAATATTATTAATGTTAGTGTTGTTGCTGGCAAGAGTTTTTACATCGGCAAGCGTTTTTTGATGCGCCGAATAAGACGAAGCAACTTCAATTATTTTACTAACACCAAACCAGCCTAATATGACAAAGATTGCTATAGCAATCCAGTTTTTCTTAGTTTTCTTATCACCCATGAGTTTTATAATAACTTCTCTTATCGTTTAGTTATTATTCCCATTTTCAGTACCAAACTAACATCTATGTTTAATGCAATACATATAAACGTGATTCTATACTGGAGAAGATTGTTTTTAGTAATGGCGCCAGTTGAGGAAAAGCTAGGGGTCTCACGTATTTTTGAAGACTCTATAATATATGAGTACTACTTACTATAGAAATAGGTATCTAACCAAATTGTTTGGAAAATCTTAAATATGGTGTAAGCGCGTAATTTCAAGTCACACTCCCCCGGTACTACACCCCTGATAAGCTATTAATGCAGGAGCGAAAGCTTTATACAGTAAGCTTTTTATAATAGTCATCAAAATTGTTATTTATTCATTAAATGAGAATAGTAATTATTTTTCTTCTTTTCTAGGCGCCTGATTTAACTGGGAAACCCATGTTGATATGAATTTAATCTCTAGTTAGTAGTGCAAAAGTATTAAAATATTTAATTGTCTTCCTATCTTTGTTCAGTCAAAATTTACAGATTTTACTAAAACTTTTGGCTCTTCTTCCCAATACCGCCAAAACTCCATATAAAGAGAGTAAAGTAAGTAAACCAAGCATTAACCCTCTTTTGTCACTCTCGTAAAACAATAATCTCAGGCAAAAGTTGAAAGTTAAGACCAGTCTAAGTTTGAGCGTTTATTTCCCAACAAAAACTAAAAATTGTAGCTAAAACAGGAGAATTCAAGCTCCGTAAGCCTTTCAGTAACTGCCTTTCCCCAAACTGACAAAAGAGGGTTAAAGATGGTTCAGATACTGGAGTGATTGTTGTCGAAGTGTAAGTAATACCAATAGGACGTGCGCTGAGAGAACTTAGAGACAGGCGCCTGTATCGTGATACCTATAAGACTTTTGAGGAGTATTGTAGAAATAGATTTAACTATAACCGTTCCCGGTCATATCAATTGATTGATGCCGCAACTGTTGTGGACGTTCTCCAAAAATGTCCACAATTTGTGGACATTTTACCAACGACTGAGGGACAAGTTCGCCCCTTAACTAAGCTAGAACCATTGGAACAACAAGAATGCTGGCACCAAGCAGTCTCTGAAGCTGGTGGAAAAGTTCCGTCGGGTAAGATTGTAAAAAGCATTGTGGACAGAATCCGAGAACGGACTAAAATCCCTGTGCCCTATATCGTAGGTGAAGTTTGTACAATTATTACGAAAGACAACCCAGACCTCAAAGGCAAAGGAGGTCATTGGTGTATCGTTAATAATATGTACGAGTTTAGTTGTTCTGTTCTTACTTGGGATGGAGAGTTTATGGTAAAACCAGAAAATTTAAAGAGTCTAAATTTATTAGACTCGGATACAGCTGCGATGCAAGAATTATGTTTGCGGTTACGGCGCCTGAACAGCGTCAAAAAAATAGATGATATTGAACGTTCCATACTCCAAGCAATGGGAAAAAGAACCAAACCATTAACACCAGTGCAAGAGGAAGTTTTAACTTTAATCGAAAAAGCTTATGGGGTTGGGTAAGATGGTGGTGCCATTAGTTTCGAGGAGTACTTACTGTGCTTAAAAGGCGCCAACCATACCGTTTAATTGAGGCTGCTAGTGTAATAAAAATTAGAACAACGAGAGGTAATGAATCAAATTATGAGCAATGATATGGTAGAATACCTTTTTCAAAACCAGGAAGTTATTGGTACACTTAGAACTTTATCTTCTGTCATTGATGAATTAGGAATGAATACTATATATTTGTTAAAAATAGATGTTGAAGGTGAAGAATATAAAGTTTTGCAAGGTATCAATCCAAATGATTGGAGCAAAATTAAACAAATAGTTGCTGAAGTACATGACATTGATGGTAGGATGGATAAAATTCAATCACTTCTTAAAAATCAGAGCTTTAATATTACAATTGAAAAGAATAGTTTAATACCTGATAATCTTAATACCTTCAACTTATATGCTGTACGCACTTGAATGCTATCGCTCTAACTATACTTAATTTTTGTTTTTTTAAATATTAGATTTTAATTATATTATCCAGCCATTTTGGATTACTCCACAATCTCCTCTTCAACGGCGCCGAGTGTTAGCTCGTGTGGTTTTTTCTGCTATTAAACCAGTGGCACCGCTTCTTAAGATGTTACTTTCTGTTACTGTATAAAGGCGCCTTTTACCTAACCAACGGTATCAATAAGCTCATGTAAGTCAATAGCGCTCAAGAAAGTATATCCTCCTTGAACATCGTTCCCAACCTTAACCTGCCATCAGCTTCGCAAGCGCTGGACGCTCGCTGCAACGCTTTAACCAACCTGTAATGTTGGGGAACGGCGCCAGTGAAATGTCCATCGTACTAATCCAACCGACAATGCCTTGCAGATGGGTATCCGCGAGGCTGTAGTCACCGAGTAAAAACGATTTTCCCTCTAGCCCGCCTTCGAGAATTCTGAAACAGACGGCGATGTCAGCCTTTGCTTTCTCCAATGCGCTCTCACTGCGTTGCTCAGGGTCTACCCAGTCTAACGAGTTCGGCTGAACCGCTCCTTCACTGTTAATTGGCAGCGACGCGAATAATCGTCCGGCTGCTTCAGCGAGTGTGACGTTGCTCCAGGCAATCCACTTCATCGCTTCGCCGCGCTTTGGACCAGGCACCGGGTACAGCTTGGCATCCACGCCGAAGACCTCACCAAGATACATTGTGATGGCGGATGACTCCCAGATTGGCATCCCCTCATGCACAATTGCGGGGACTCTTCCGTTTGGGTTGACCTTGAGGAAGTCAGGTTTTCTGGTATCGCCTGCGCTCAGGTCGAGCTTTATACGCTCACATGGTATGTCAAGCTCTGCGAGAACTGCTTCGGTGATGCTGGCGGTAGACATGGGGGCGTAATAAAAAGTAAGGCTCATTGCTTATTTCTCACGAAGGAAGAATGACTTTAAAACCTAGCACACGCAACTGTAATACATTATTACCATACGACGCATACCCTGTTAACAATTATTTAAATACTGGAACGTTACAGAATGAAAATGTAAGTCTGACGTTAGTTCAATAGGCGCCTATTTTAACGATGAGGTAATTATTTTTACAAATCTTGTTCATCTACGGCGCCGAGTGCTTTGAGTGTGGCTAATTCTTGGGCAGTTAAACCAGTGGCGCCTGATTTGAAGTCGTAATAAGAATAAGCGGTTCATTACTAGAAGCGGTGCCGACTACTCTTCTTCTGGTTTTTTGCTGTAAGTAAGTGTTTTCATCACGGAGGTGTCTATACTGCTACTACCTCCGGTAGTTGTTTGAGTACCAAAGTCATGCATTTTTATTAATGGTGTTTCGGATGGACTTGAAAAGCCAGCTTCTCCAGGGTCGTTCATGGCTCCCTTTGTAGGTTTTCTTGTGTCTTTTAAATTACTTGCAAACTTGTTTCTGCCCATTTGTCCGCTAACCATCAACTGTCCATTTTCAGCGAGAACAGCGCTCACATCTGGATTTACAGGATTGAAACCGTATGGATTAATAGCATGTACTGCATCAAATACTCCGGGTCGGAAAGGTGGGCGGTTTGCATCTGCTAATACGTAATCTCCTCCTGCCTGAGATCCATGCTTCGCATCTTCGGGTTCACGTTCTAAATTTATACTTAGACCTCCAGACGAAGGCATTGGATTTCTTCCAGCGCCCAAGTTTAAATGTAGCCCCGATCTGTTTTGATCTTCTGGATCATCTGTTCTTTGTATAGCCTTTGTGAGTTGAATTGGACGAGAAACTAATGTATTTTTTTGTGTTGTTTGCTCTGAAGTGTGCATTTTACCAAGATGATGACCGTAATGTTCTGCTCGCATTAAGGATGTGTTGAGATTTTTTTGATACTCCTGTTTTACTGATGAAGATTGCATTACAAATGGTCGTGATTGCGACATCCCTTTGCTTAGAGTAGTAGATGGCGATGTTTCGCCAAAAGAATTTTTTATTTGGTCATGTTGTCTTGAAATCATAAGTTACGCTCTGCTTGCTCTTTGTATCCATTTTACACAACAGCACGGTACAGCAGGTGTCTGAGTATCTGAGTATCCGAGTATTTAGGTATCTAGGTGCAGTTTTTAATATACTTAGGAAAGTATATTATTCAGAGCAAGTCTATGTTTTAATTTTGTATATCTTTCTATATGGCGGTTGGAATTTACAGCTAGATTTATTGCTTTAGAGGCGCCGACAACAACAGCAAGTCTTTTCGCGCGCGTTAACCCCGTATAAAACAGGTTACGCGATAGCATCATGTAATGTTGAGTATATAGGGGTAAAATTACCACAGGATATTCGGAACCCTGCGACTTATGCACACTGACAGCGAATGCAAGATTAATTTCATTTAAATCACTGTAGTCATATATAACTTTACGTTCACTAAATTGAATAACAACTTCTTGATTTTCGGTATCAATACAAGAGATAAAACCAATATCACCGTTAAAGATTTCTCTGTGGTAATCGTTGGTTAACTGGATTACTTTGTCGCCTTCTCTATATATAAGGTTGCCCCAAGTGATTTCGACTTTATCGGCGCCAGGAGGGTTAATTACCTGCTGCAACACATTATTCAAATTATAGGAACCAACGATTCCACGTAACATTGGACATAATAACTGTACATCTGTGACAGGATTGAATCCAAGAGACGGGATAAAATTAGTAATTAAATTAGTTATAATTTGTACTCCTTGTTCAGGATTATAACCTCCAGTGTGCCAGAGACAATCTGATGTAATAGTATCTGCCTCAAAATCTATAGGGTCTAATGTAGGAAATTCTCCATTATTAATTTGATGCGCGCTTCTAATAATTGCGCTTGCAGATGCTTGTCGAAACACCTGAGTTAGTCGAATTACAGGAAGCTTGCCAGAATTAATCAAATCAGCGAGAACTTGACCGGCGCCTACCGATGGTAGTTGATCAATATCTCCAACAAATAATATCTGGGCGCCATCGGGAACAGCTTTCATCAAACTATATGCTAGAAACAAATCGAGCATACTAGCTTCATCCACTATTAAAGCATCACAATTTAACGGGTTTCTTTCATCGCGTTTGAAACCCATACTTTTAGGGTCAAACTCTAACAACCGATGTATTGTTTTAGCTTCTAACCCCGTCATCTCCATCAATCTTTGTGCTGCTCTTCCAGTAGGCGCCGCAAGTGCAATCTTCTTACCCATAGCCTTCCACAATTGAACAACGGTACGTACCGAAAAGGTTTTACCCGTGCCTGGTCCACCCGTAATTATTGAAACTCTGGAATAAGCAGCTATTTCTACAGCATCTTGTTGTTGTGGTGAGAGCTGCATTTTACGGGATTCAGAAAATTTTTCGATCCAGGTGCGAACGCGCGGTACGTCCTGATTTAATGGGAATAACAGGCGCCTGTTTAGTAGTACAGCTAAATTTTGCTCAGTATGGAAGAATACAGGTTTGTAGCAAATCCACTTTTGAGTCTCAGTATCAATTTCTGTAATTATGTCGCCTTCGTTAGACATAACATGAATGATAAATTCAATTGCATCTGTTTTAGGTGAATGGTCTTCTGTTCTGAGAAGTTGAACTGTTTTTTGTACTAGTTCAGACTTAGGTAAATAACAGTGTCCATCTTCTGCTGCTTGAGTCAAACTATAAGTAAGACCAGCTTTATATCTAAATTCCGAGTTGGAAGGTACACCCAAACCGTGAGCTATTTTATCAGCGGTAATGAAACCTATACCATATATATCTGTTGACAATTGGTAAGGGTTGTTTGTAACTACGCCAATAGAAGCGGCGCCATACTCTTTATAAATCTTTACACAGTAAGTAGTCGAAACATTGTGAGATTGTAAAAATATCATTACCTCTTTGATGATTTTCTGTGCTGCCCAAATTTCTTTAATACTTTCTATACGCTTTTTAGGAATACCGGGAATCTCAGACAGGCGCCCGATATGATTATCCAGAATATCTAATGTATCCAAACCAAAGTGAGCAACAATACGTTTTGCTGTGGCTGGTCCAACACCTTTAATCAAACCACTGCCTAAATATTTTTCTATTCCCGTTAGCGTTGCGGGTTTGGTTTCTTGGTAAAAAGTGATTTCAAATTGGGCGCCGTATTTAAGATGTTCCTTCCAAATCCCTTTTACTTCAAGCGTTTGACCTGGCTGGATATTCGCAAAGTTTCCAACGATGGTGATAAGTTGCTTGGCGCCATTACATTTAAAGCGCGCAACTGTATAACCAGATTCCTGCGAGTAATAAGTTAACCGTTCGACAACTCCTGTGAACGTTTCTTGCTTGGGACTATCTAGTTGGTCAGGTACAGCTTGCATTGTTGAATTTTAAAAGCACCGGAATAATCTATTAATAGTACATTTTAAAATATTTCTGTACTGTCAAGCGTGTGAGCGGAAATTTTTGCAGGTGCCGTACTTTTTCAACGTAGTGAACAACAGCAAGTGGACATTAATTCCCGCGAGGAAGCGATGCTTGCTTATTTTAAGCATATCTCTGAACTACTGATAGATAAAGAATTGAAACTGCTAATTACTAAAAAACAAGAAGATGCGAATTTTAAAGACCCTAAGCTAAATGCATTATTAGACGCAGCACGCGCGTGTACTTTATCGATATTATTTAGATTAACTCAAGATGGAGAACGTAAAGGACGTATCATCAGATTTTTAAGTGATGCAGGATTGATAGGTGAGTTAGATTTAGAGCAGGCAAATTTGACAGGTGCCAATCTAAATAATGTTAAACTCAAAGGTGCCAAACTAGGCTATGCAAAATTAAGCAATGCGAACTTAAGTCTTACCGATGAGCGTATTATTAAGAAAATCAGAAAAAATTTAGAAAAGAATTTGCCTTTAGAACCAATTTGTGCTGATTCAGGAGTACAACTATATTGCGCCGATTTACAAAACGCTAATCTTGATCGACGTTTTCTACTTGGTGTTTGCTTAGAAAGCGCCATTCTCAAAAATGCTAGTTTGAAAAATACTTATTTAACTGGTGCTATCTTAAATAACGCTGACCTAAGTGGCGCCGATTTAACTAATGCTATCTTAAATAACGCTGACCTAAGTGGCGCCGATTTAACTGATGCTATTTTAAATAACGCCAACCTTATAGGCACCGATTTAACTGATGCTATTTTGAGTAATGCTGACCTAAGTGGTGCCGATTTGACAGGTGCTACCTTACCAGATGGCAGCAAATATCAATCTCCAGAACAAATGAAACAATTTTTAAAGGCGCCGATTTAACCGATGCAATTTTACCAGATGGCAGCAAGTATCAATTTCCAGAATAGATTAAACAATTTGGGGTACTGTAAAGAGCAAAAAATTAGTAGTTGAGGCGCCAATTCAACCCGACGTTTAATTATTGTTACAAATCTTGTTCATCAACGGCGCCGAGTGCTTTAAGCGTGGCTTTTTCTGCGGCGGTTAAACCAGTGGTGCCTGTAATGTTCATACCTGCATAAGGTTTATTATCTAACGTCCTGATACAGTTACCTGATTGAACATCCCAAATCTTGATTGTTTCATCTAAACTACCACTGGCTAAAAGTTTTGCATCCGAGCTAATAGCGACTGACCATACTGAATTTGTATGACCTTGAAGAATATTTAAGCATTCTCCCGTAGTAGTATCCCACAACCTAATTGTTTTATCGGCGCCACTGCTAGCTAAAAGTTTATCCGTAGTACTAATTGATAGTATTCTGTTAGTATGTCCCTCTAAAGTTATTAAGCATTCAGCAGTATTTATATCCCAAATTTTAATAGTATTATCACTACTGGCGCTAAACACATTGATGTTGTTTTTGCTAAATAATACAGTATTGACACCACTAGTATGACTTTGCAAAATGTTTAAGCATTCGCCTTTACTAATATCCCAAAGTCTAATAGTATTATCATCACTGCTGCTTGCTAATATTTTATTATCATGACTTATTGATACTGACCATACTCGACCTGTATGACCATGTAAAGTTTTAATAAGTTCGCCAGTAAATATATTCCATAAGTGAATTGTGCTATCACCATGACTACTAGCTATAAATGTATTATCATAGCTAATAACTACTGAGTAAACAGCGCTGGTTTCTCCTTGTATATGTACATACATAGTTTTCAAACATTTTTGTGTACGTATGTCCCATAATTTCACTCTTCCATCACCACTACCACTAGCTAATAATGTGTTATCTAAATTAATTGCTATTGACCAGACTCTACTAGTATGTTCTTGTAATCTTGCAAGGCAATTTCCAGTGTTAATATTCCATATTTTAATGCTACCGTCATCGCCACCACTTGCTAAAAATTTATTATCTGTACTTAAGTTTATAGAATACAAAAGGCTAGTATATCCCTGTAGCGTTTTTATACATTCTCCGTCATGTACATTCCAAAACTTAACTGTAGAATCACTGCTAGCACTAATTAAGTTTTTACCGTTAGGATTAAAAGCAACTGACCAAACAGAACTAGTGTGTCCCTGTAAAGTTTGAATACATTTTCCAGAATCAGTATCCCAAAGTTTTATTGTTTTATCAAGGCTACCACTAACTATTATTTTACTATCAGGACTGAAAGTAATTGATTGTACTTACCCCCCATATAACCAACCTTATCCTCTGTAAAACCGCGCGTTCCTTGAATCACTTCAACAACAGACTCAACATCACCTACCATCGGCGCCATCAAATCCAAAACAGCTTTAGATAAAGGCACCTTCCCAAACGTCTCCCTCAATTTCTCCAAAGGTTCCGTAATAAATCCCTGTAACGGTGCCCCTACATTTCTACCAAAATAAGAAGACCAGGTGTAACTAGTCGGTGCCCCATTACCCAACTCGGAGCGCGCAAGCTCAGTAAAATCATTAGGGCAGGAACGTGCCAAAACGGGAAAATTGTACGCTAAGGAATAAAGGCAAGTCTTTAAACCCTTGCCGTACAATAATTTCAGCCAATTAGGGTTTAGATTTTTTCACTCTCAAAGAGCGTAAGTTATCAAGGGTACTTGCCGACTTCAAATTCCAAACATAATCACCAGTTAGGTTGATATGTTCCCACCCCATTGGTGATAAATGTTGCAAGTATTTGTCCGGGATGGTCTCACCCTCCGACTTTAACCAATTAACCGCATTCTCCAAATACACGGTATTCCATAGCACAATCGCTGCAATAACCAGGTTCAACCCGCTCGCACGCAAACGTTGGTCTTCATACGAACGGTCGCGAATTTCCCCCAAG